>CAZLLG010000010.1:22140-26536 GCA_964560275.1 uncultured Eubacteriales bacterium
ATGGCTACATCCGCTCCATATCTTCTGGCCATTTTTAAACGGTAGGAGGCTGTGTCAACAGCAAGTATCCTCCCGGCTCCCAGGATTTTTGCCAGATGAATGATCAACATGCCGGCGATCCCGCTTCCGAGTACTAAAACACACTGCCCTGGCTTTAACTTCGCCGTTCGGAACGCGCGGAGAACACAACCCAGAGGTTCGTGAAAGGTGGCTTCCTCATAAGACAGCTCTTTGGGTATGTGAAACGAGCCCCTATCCACATTGATAGCAGGAAGACGGATAAATTCAGCAAATCCCCCGGGATCAAAATTAGTCCTGCGAAGTGTATCACAAGCTGTGTGGTGTCCGGCCAGGCAGTAGGAACATGTGTTGCAGGGCACATGATGGGCCGCGACAATACGGTCTCCTTCTTTGAAATCTATCACGCCTTCCCCGACTTGAACAACCAGACCAGCCACTTCATGTCCGAGGACGAGGGGTGCTTTATGGAGTCTATACCATTCTAAAACATCACTGCCACAGATGCCGCTGGCATGGACTTGCATGAGGAGCTCATTTATCCCGATATCAGGCTTTGGGGCATTTTCCAATCTGACATCAGAATTGTTGTAATAGACAGCCACACGCATGGTTGAGCCTTCTAGTTTCATCTGCGGTATTATGGTCTTCCCTTCAGGAGAAAGTCAAGGGAAGCCACCGACCGGTTTTATGGACTAGAATTTAAGGATCAGCTGAAACTGCAGCCACCTCGGGAGCTGTCGGCCCCAAACATCGCCGAACAGGCTAGTGTCCGCTTTGACATATGAAAATGATTGCACTCTTGATTTTTCCTAACAAGAGTCAAAAAGAAAATTTAAAAACAAATTTAAAAAAAATCTTAAAAAATTTTGGGACTTATACGAGGCTCTATAATATTATTCAGTTTGTCAGAAGTTTTCTCTAATGAAATGCTCAGTGAGGACTTCATAGATTCTTTCAGGGAAAGCGGCCTCAATCTCTTCAAGGCTTCGCAGTCCAAAAATAAAAGCAATGGCCACCGGATCTGTCCGGTACGCCGTATGCCCCTCATAAAAACCATAATGCATGATATAATAGGGTTCCAATTCGCCGGTGAGCATTTTGCTGAGTTTAATTATCAATTCAGTCATTTGATTTGCTGTTAGTCTAGAGTATTTCTTCTGGAGGAAATCCTTTTCTTCTGCAGCCAATTCCCGCCAGATATTGATATTTGATCCTCCTCGGTATCCATCATCAAAAAGGGAAAGCTGACCTGGTTTGGTTCTATGGGCTTTGATAAAAACCTTTTTATGGTTATAGAGGATGTATTCATAATTTTCAGCGATATTATGACCAACCTGGCCGATCAGATTCCACACATGAAATAACGGTTTGGCCAACTGAGGATGGGTAAGGGCTAGACTTTTGGCCAATCGATTATCCCCTTTTAAAACAGAAAGAATATCCTCATCAAAACTCATAAATCCTTCATCGGATAACTTCCCAGGACGTCCTGACTCAGTGATCTCGGATATTGGGAGTCCCGTGATTGTCTTAGTCCGAGCCAGCTCAATTTCTGAATGAAGACCGGTTCTATCCAGGGTTGGAAAATCCACTCCATCCACTTCAAGCTGATCGCCTATTCCCCAGAGTCCTTGGTCAGGAATCCAAGGATCCCCATTTCTCTGAGTGACAGGGATAAGAGTATATGTTCGTTTTTTTGATAAGCCCACCACAATTTCCATCCCATTTTCAGCTGTAAAAGGAGATGGAATTTGAGGATATTCTTTATATATTTTCGGAAAGAGGTTGAGGATCACTTTTTTTTGTGGATGTAGGATTGTCTGATTTTCTTGAGAAAACACAAACATGGCCATAAAAAGACCAAAAAGAATCTTAGTTAAATAGAATCGGCGGGTATTTTTTCTGTTATTTTTTTTCATTTATTTTCCCCTTGTCTAAATTTTACTTTTTTTTCCCATTTTTATAAATTGGAATCTTTACTATTTGACATTAAACCTCTTTTTTAATATTTATTTCTTTATCGGGAAAGGAGAACACATGAAAAAGGGAATTTTAATTATCCTCGTGTTTTGTCTATTTGTGAACACCTGCAAAAAAAATCAAAAAGAGGACAATATTATGTCTTATTTTCAGGAACTGCAGTTTTTAAAATCTTTTGTCGATGTGATTGAGTTATCGGACAGTATGGGAAAATCCAAGCTGATTACCGTGCCATCCTGGCAGGGCCGGGTTATGACCAGCACGGCCGATGGAGACAGCGGACTCAGCTTTGGCTGGATCAATCATGAACTCATTTCCAGCGGAGTCATCCAGGAACACATCAATGTGTTTGGTGGAGAGGACCGTTTCTGGATGGGCCCTGAGGGAGGTCAGTTTTCCATCTTTTTTAAAGGCCAAGATCCATTTGATCTCGAACATTGGCAGGTCCCTCCTGTTATCGACATAGAGGCTTACGACATCATCGAGTCGCAAAAGGACCGGGTTGTCTTCGGAAAACATTTCCATCTTGTCAATTATTCTGGTTCTGAATTGGATGGGGACATACAAAGAGAAGTCAAGCTTCTGAGTGATGCTGAGATCGCCAGTGCTCTCGATATGGATATTCCAGATAACACCATAAAAGTTGGATATGTATCTATCAATACGATCACAAACTCGGGCGAAAATCCCTGGACAAAGGAGACAGGACTCCTTTCCGTTTGGATTCTGGGTATGTTCATGCCATCCCCCAAAACAACAGTTGTCATCCCATATATAGAAGGAGATGAAGAGCACCTCGGCCCGATTGTCAACGACACATATTTCGGGAAAGTTCCTGATTCCCGCTTGAAAATCAAAGATGGATTCGTTTTTTTCAAAGGAGACGGACTGTACCGCAGTAAAATCGGGCTCTCCCCTCAAAGAAGCAAGCCCATACTGGGCAGCTATGATGCCAGCGGCCAAGTGCTTACAATTGTCACCTTCACCAAACCTGAGAATGCAACAGATTATGTCAATTCGATGTGGGAGCTCCAGGACAATCCGTTCGCCGGAGACGTTGTCAACAGCTACAATGACGGTCCTCCCGAACCGGGTGCAAAACGTCTAGGTCCTTTTTATGAACTGGAAACCTCATCCCCTGCCGCAGCACTAGGTCCGGGAGAGTCATTGACTCACGAAAACAGAACCTTCCATTTTCAAGGCTCAGAAGAAGACCTCGATAAGATTGCCCTCCAAAGTCTGGGAGTAGGATTGGAGCTCATTAAAACAGCCTTAAAATGATCAAAAATTTTGATCATTAGGGATAATATGTTTCGAGGGATATTAAAAAGGGAGGAAACTATGGATGCAAAAAAAATTCTTATGGCTTTTCTCGTAGCTCTTATTCTTATGTTCGCGATTTCAACACTTTGGTACATGGTTATCATGAAAGGTTTTTATACGGATAATTTTGGCGAAATTCAGAAAGCGGATTTTGATATGGTCTGGATCATTGTGGGCTATGTCTTTTACGCTCTTTTGCTCGCCTACATCTACCCCAAGGGATATCAGGGTGGCGGCCCAATGAAGGAAGGATTGAAGTTTGGACTTCTCATGGGGCTTTTGATTGCTGTTCCCATGGGTTTTGTCAATCAGGGAGTGTGGAAGATCACATTAAACGGTACGATTATTGAAATGATATACCAGATCGTAGAAAAAACCATAGCAGGAGTGGCTATTGGTTTAATTTATGGGAAAGGAGGCAAGCGATAACAAAAACGGTCCTTTTAATTTGTAGAGAGCTTAAAAATAAGTGCAGGCCCCCACATATCGTTCTTTATAGTACTTGTTGGAGAGGGATTCCATGCGTATGGTTTTGTTTCTGCCAGGCGCATGGATAAAAAGATCATTTCCGGCATATATCCCGACATGACTGACCGATCTTCCAGAAACTGTTTTAAAGAATAAAAGATCTCCAATCTGAAGGCGATTATTTTGAATGTGTTTTCCACTCCTGTACTGTTCCAGTGATGTCCGAGGCAGGCTAAAGCCGTTAAGGTGGTATACGGCCAAAGCAAGCCCGCTACAGTCAAAGCCCTCCTCGGGAGACTCACCTCCCCAAGTATAAGGATAACTAATGAAATTCCGCGCTGTTTCTACCAAGCTTCTTCGGAGTGAACGTTCATTCCAAACTCGACTTTCTATAGATGGATATTTTATCGGCGGTACAATAAAATAATCAGTGATAACATTTTTATCCAGCAGAATGTTCGCTTTCACATCCGCCTTCGTTCGAGTTGGAAAATTTCCCAGCCGGACTTTAAATAATCCTGACTCATGAACAAAATAAAACGCATCATATCCCTGTTTGTTAAGTGCAGCAGTCATTCTGATGGCATTGTCCACAATAGAAAAT
>CAZLLG010000011.1:0-7941 GCA_964560275.1 uncultured Eubacteriales bacterium
ATAATACTGCTTGGATGTATCGATTTCGACGCTGTCATCATCTGAGGGATCTGAAAGTGAAATTTTTGAACTAAAAACATATCTCCAATCCAGTTCAGCCTTGAAATTTTTTATAAAAAAATAGGAGAATGACAGGCCAAAATAAGGGGGGGTATGGGAAGGTGTGACAGGAAAATCATTCTCTCCCATGGAATAATCCTCTATAGATCCGTATTCAAAGATAGGACTGAAACCCCCAAAAAGAGAGAACTGAAACTTTTTGTCCTGCGCAAAAACAGTTCCAGCGGCAATTCCAAAAACAAAAAAAAAGATAAATCCTTTTTCTGACATGCTAATCCCTCTCTATTTGATCTGTTCTCGGGCATCGGAAATCTCAGGAAACACCTGATCGGAATTCCCAAAAAGGTCAAGATATCTATTAAAATAATCCCTGGCAAGCTGGACGTTTCCTGATTCAAGTTCAACTTTTCCAAGATTATAAAAACTCAAAGCAAACAAATCCGAACAGTAAAACCTACCAGTTGTTTTTCCGATAATTTTTTCAAATTCCTTGCGCGCCCCATTGAGATCATCGGTCTTTTGGTAGGCCGAAGCTAGAGAATAGAGGAGCATGCCTCCCCACTCAGCAGATTCATCTCCTGCAGGCAGCAGAGACACGGCATTTTCAAAAGATTTAATGGCCGAAGAATAATTTCCCTTCGCTTCTAAAATTTTCCCTGTAAGATGATCATAGTACCGAGCTGCATTCTTATTCATCCCAGTGGCTGTCAAGTTTTTAAGCTCCACAGCTGTCTGTTCCGCATCATCCAGTAAATTCAATGCCGCTTGAATGATCCCCTCTATGTGCAGAAGACGGCGCTGCCGATTAAGATCTTCAGCCTCCACGGCTTTCTCCAAGCCTTTTCTACATTCATCCAGAGCCAGAGCAAAATTCTTAGAGCGCAAAAAGAGATAGGCCAGATTTGTATGATACCAAGCCTGCTGACCTTTCTCATCTAGCATTTCAGACAGCTCAATCCCCTGCTGAAAATAGCTTTCCGCATCCGAAAATTTCCCCTGAAGCATATAAAAAAGTGCCAGTCTCATAAATCCAAAGTGGTGGACGGCCGGTTCTGTCGTCTCAAGGAGCTTGAGATATTCGCTCTCCACATCTTCTATGTCTCCTCGATAAAACGCAAGATCCCCTCTCAACAAGGCATTCCGAAAATGAGAGGGATCTAGAGTGAAGATTTTTTCAGCCTCGACTTGGGCAAGTTCCAGCTCGCCCTGACTGATATAGCTTAGAGCCAAACTCGAATGAATAGATGCATTGTCATCCACATCGCTTATATAGGACTCAAAGACTTCATTGGCCTTTTTGAATAAACCCTTCCCCGCATAGGCCGCAGAAAGTGTGAGATAGGGCTGGACGGAGTCGTCCCTGACTCTCCGGTTAACCTCGAGGACTTCAATGGCTTTATCCCACTCCTCTAAATCAACGTAGATCATCCCGAGATTGGCATTGCCGATCTCATCGGTTGGATACAGATCGAGGAGTTTATTGTAGGCAACAATGGCCTGAGTGTAAGTGCCTTCCGACTGAGCGAAAAACTGACCCTGAATAAGGTATCGTTCTTTCTCGGAAACGCTTTCACTCAAGTCATAGGCAAGCTGGAGCCGGTTTTTGGCCTCGGAGCCGTATCCCAGATTTTTGTAGGCCACAGACAGAGTTCGGTAGGCCATAGCAAATTCGGAATCCAGTCCGACGGCCATCTCCATCATTGCAATGGAGTTGGTGTAATCTCCTTTATTAAAAAATTTTATCCCCTCACTGTAGTATCGGTAAGCATCAGGAGAACTGGTCGTGAGGGTGTCGGCTGCCGCATCGATATCCCCGGCAATCTCTGCATTTGTTAACTGAAAATCTGATTTGATCTTGGTGGTCAGCACATCCACCATGTCAAAAATGCTTTCAGCTCCTTCCCCCTGGACAGAGTCCGAACCTAGAGTTTCTCCTGTTTGAGCATTCTGAAGCATGATGGAAATACGGAAGGTTTCTCCGGCTAATGCATATTCCCCGACCAGCACATTGGCTACCTCTCCTCGTTGGGCCACCTCTTTTAAATTATCCGAAGAATAGCTGATCGATTCAAGAATGTTCATTTTATCGAGGATGTTGTAGAGCCTCTCTCCGCTCAGCACCTTGAGATATTTGGATTGACTGAGATCTGAGATTAAAAGATCGGAAAGAGCCTTTCGCCAGTGGTCGAGAGATTTGTCACCCGTATTGTTTTCGAAGTACATCACAGCCAGTGAAGGCCTGCCATCCCCTTTTGCAGCAATCGTTCTTTTGGGAATAAGCTTCACTATCGCAAAAATCAACACCACCGCCGCCAAAACAATTAGGGCTGGTATCCAAATTTTTTTGTGTTCAACGTTTAATGTGATTTGCTTGGATGTTTGAGTCTTTTTTTCAGGAATAAATTTTTCCGTTGTGGGCACACCTTCTTCAATCTTTTTTAAATCAGAAAGAAGTTCTTTGGCACTCTGGTATCTTTCAATTTTATCCTTGGCCAAACATTTAAGGATCACTCGGTTGAGATCTCCTGGAATCTGGGCATTGATGTCTCGAGGCTCTCTAGGCTCCTCGATTTTGTGTTTTACGGCCACGCTGAGAGGCGTATCGCCTTCAAACGGAAGCTTCCCTGTAACCAACTCATAGAGAATGATTCCCAAAGAATAGAGGTCCGATCTCAAATCGACCGTCTTACCTTCGACCTGTTCAGGAGACATGTATTCGGGTGTACCGATGATAACGCCTGTTCCAGTGAGTCCTTTTGTTTTGATAGAGCGGGCAATCCCAAAATCCGTAATCTTAGCATTGCCATCCATATCGACCATGATGTTTTGAGGCTTTAGATCCCGGTGGACAACACCCTTGTGGTGGGCCTCAACCAAACCCTCACAGATCTGCTGGGTGAGGTTTATAGCCTTGCCGACAGAGATCTGACCGGCACGTTTGATCAAGCTTTTAAGATCCTCTCCGGATATGTATTCCATCGTTATGAAGGGCATACCTTCGGCTTTGCTGAGGTCGTACATCCGGCAGACATGACGATGGGAAATATTGCGGGCTAATTTTAGTTCGTTCCGGAAACGGTCAATTGTCTGTTCCTGAGCAGCGATATCCGGATTGAGGAGTTTGAGGGCTACTTTTTCATCGACTGTTTTATCTAGGACCTTGTAAACCCGGCCCATTCCGCCGAGTCCTAGTTCTTCTATGACCTGGTAGCGGTCGGCAAACGTGCTGCCTATCTTCAGGTCTTTGAAGACAGTAAAGAGTGTTTGTGTGGGGGAAGGATCGACTTCACCTGTAGGGATGAGTTTTTCCCCGCAGTTGGCGCAGTACTTGCTCTTTTCGGAGTTTTCCGTCTTGCACTTTGGACACTTCATATTTAGACACATCTCACTATATATATACGTTCATATATATAGATTGTTTGACTCTGGAAAAGGTTGTTCGAAATTAGGATAAAGTTATCCCTGTAAAAATGCAAGATTTGGAAAAAATCTAAAAACCGAGGCTTCGACAACAAATGGCCTGGGTGATAAAGGAGTATTGCAAAAATAATTCCTGATATGCATGCCAGGCCCCGTTGACAGGGGGGAGGGATTTGCATACAATTCTGTATACTTAAACGCTTAAATTTTCAGCACAAATAATGTACGAAGAGTACTGGGGCCTCAAAGAAAAACCATTCCAAAACACTCCAGATCCACGTTTTGTCTATTTGTCTGAGCAGCACCTTGAAGCTGCTGCACTCATGATCTATGCCATCAAGGAAAACAAAGGCGCCGCTATGCTCACAGGTGATTACGGCTGCGGTAAAACAGTGATTAGCCGTCTGATATTCGAGATCCTCCCAAGAAACATCTTTGATTTTGCCATCGTAACCAATCCACAGCTCAATCCCACTGAAATATTGAGGGAAATCTGTTTTCAATTTTCAATTAAAACTTCTGCCTCACCGAACAAAAATGATCTCCTCGAAGCCCTGAATGATCGTTTCTATGCCAACCACCATGCAGACAAGCAAACCATCATTATCGTCGACGAGGCCCAAACTATACTAGATCCTCTCACTTTCGAAGAGGTTCGCCTCCTTCTCAACTTTCAGCTCAATGACCGTTTTTTGACAACTCTGCTCCTCTTCGGCCAGACCGAACTCCAAGAGAAGATCAAAAACTTTAGACAGCTCAACCAAAGGATTGTCCTCAAATATCGCATAGACGAGCTGCGGAAAGTCGATACTGAAAAATATATCAATTACCGACTGCATGTTGCGGGAGCAAGGAGAAAAATTTTTACATACGAAGCTCTCCGCCTCATATGGGAGAGTTCAGGAGGAATCCCTCGAGTGATCAATGCCATAGCCGACTGGTGCCTACTTCTCGGCTATTCGAGACTTAATGAACGAATTGATGAACTGACTGCCATTAAAGCCGCTACGGATTTGGGTTACATGATCTCAGATATTTAGACATCGGCTGTGAAACAACCACAAACAACACTCATAAAAGGGGGAACAGTTGTCTCACCTCAAGACGTATCCGTTCAAGATATTCTTTTACAGGGAGAACTCATATCAGATATAGGACACTTTTCGGATTTTAAAGCCGACCATGAATTCGACGCCCAAGGCCTCCTTGTCTTTCCCGGAGCTGTCGATACTCATGTTCATTTTAACGACTCTTTTATGAATACAATTAGTGTCCATGACTTCTATTCGGGCTCATTGGCTGCAGCTTTTGGAGGCGTCACTTCTATCATAGATTTTGCTAACCAGCAAAAAGGCCAATCCCTGAAGGAAACTCTCGTTCACAAAAAAGCTGAGGCCAAAGGACAAGCACTCATCGACTGGGGCATTCATCCCGTAATCACCGATCCCACACCAGAAACACTTTTAGAAATCCCAGAAATGGTCAGAGCAGGAGCGCCCACTATCAAATGCTATATGACTTACCGTCAAGAGGGACTTTTGATTGAAGATAAGGAACTCAAGCTTATTCTCTCAGCTCTCGGTAAAGCCGGCGGAAAACTTTTAGTGCATGCCGAAGACAACGAAACAATCGAAAAGAACATCTCCTCGATCATTAAATCAGGACGGACAACACCCATTTATCATGCACGAAGCCGTCCTGTCGAAGCGGAAACACGTGCGATCAAACGGTCAATCCAGATGACCAGGGAAACAGACAGCCGACTCTTTATTGTCCATATGGCATCAGATAAAGGAATCGAACTGGTTTCTCAAGCCCAAGAAGAGGGACTTTATGTTCACGCAGAGACATGCACACACTACCTCATCTTTACGGATCATCAACTCGAACGAGAAGACGGCATCAAGTGGATCTGTTCCCCCCCGCTAAGAAATTCCCAGATTCAAGATAAATTATGGGAGGGGCTTAAAAACGGAACGATTTCTATGGTGAGCTCAGATGACGCTGCCTATTCCTGGGAGGCCAAACTTTTGGGCGCTACGCGGTTTGATGAATGCCCCAATGGCATTCCTGGTATCGAGCCACGCTTAAACATCCTCTATTCTGAAGGTGTGATCAAAGGGAAGCTCTCCCTCCAGAGATTCGTTGATGTTGTCTCTGCTCAACCTGCCCGACTCTTTGGGCTGACTCCACAGAAAGGACAGCTGACCAAAGGATCTGATGCCGATATTGTGCTGTTTGATCCCTCTAAAGCTTGGACGATGGGAATGTCAACACATCACATGGCCGCCGACTGGTCGGCCTATGAAGGTTTTAAAATCACAGGGAAAATCGACAAGGTTTTTTCCCGTGGAGAGTTGATAGTAGACGGGGAATTATGTTCTGCTCAAAGAGGAAGAGGCCGCTACCTTCACCGCAAACTCGAAAATTAATAGATGAAGAAAAAGAAAGAGTCCAATCCAATATACTCGGGTGCAACTCCCGATTCGGTGGCCAAAGATTTGAAATCCCTCGTGGATTTTCAAGAGAAAGGCCTTCCTCTGGAGATGCTGCAAAAGCAAATCGAAGACAAGCTTATCCCCCATCTAATGAACTATGACAGGCCTGAGTTCCAATCCATGTTTAATGCCTTCCCTGAGGAAGGGGCTCGATTAGGAGCTAAAATCGCTCTAGATTTCAACCAGGGCGTAACCAACTGGCAGGTCTCTCCGGGGGGAGCAATGCTTGAAGAGCTATGCTGCCAAGCACTGTGCCGCCTGTTTGAGCTGGATCGCGAATCGGATGCCACGTTTATGTACTGTGGAACATATGCCAACCAGCAGGCTCTCTACATGGCCCTACACAGACTGGCTGAAAAAGAGGGATTCGACCTTTCTTACGATGGAATAAAAGGTTTTTATGATCCTGGAAGCCTTGCTGTATTAGCCTCAAGTGATGCCCATTTTTCCCTTCGTCACGGTGTGCGGACGCTGGGATTGGGCGATCAAAGCCTCATTCCCATTCCAGTCGATAAAAACCGTCAGATGGATGTATCCCTCCTGGAAAAAACTATCAAAAACCTGAAAGACACACAGAAGATATTCTGTGTCGTTGCCACAGCCGGCACAACATCCACAGGATCAGTCGATCCGATTAAAGCCATCGCTAATGTGTGTACAGATCATAAAATTTGGCTTCATGTCGATGGGGCCTATGGCTTAGCCTACTGCCTTGTGCCGGAATGGAAGCACCTCTTCAAGGGAATTGAACTCGCCGATTCAATATCCTGGGATCCTCACAAACAGATGCGTGTGTCCATTCCCAGCTCTCTTTTTTTTGTGAGACAAAGGGAAAATTTTAAAAGAATGACAATTCACGGGGACTACTTCAACAGGGAGGAGGAGTCCACTCCTTCCCCGGGGCTTAAATCTCCTCCTACAACACGCCCGCTTTCAGCCCTTGATCTTGTATGCTCTCTCAAACACATGGGGATGGAAAAAACCATCGAGATTTTAAAATCACCACTTCATACTATGAAACAAATCTTCCTAAATTTGGAGAACGAAGAGGATATCGAACTGGGTCACAAGCCTGATACAGGAATCTTCTGTATGCGTATCAGTCCAAAAGGATTCCCTCAAAAACACCTCAATGAACTACAAGATTTTGTCTACAAGCAGATCCTGGCGGATGGCCAAAGAACGATCTCTATCACACATTTCGACGATAAAACATACCTGCGGCTTGTCGCCATTTCTCCTCTGGTAACAGAACAGGCAGTAATGGAAACCATTTCTGTCATCAGAACAACCGCTAAAAAGCTATGGAAAAAATACTGGACGAATCCCTAAGGACGGAGAGACACCGCGAAGCGGTCCGTCGTTTTTTTCTAATACAGGAGGAAGGCATTGAAAATTCTCATTATTAATCCTAATAGTGACCCAAAAATGACTGTGGCCATCAAAAAGACGGCTGTGGATTTTGCAGACGGAAAATATGAAGTTGTTTGCCTCCCGACACCGGACGCACCGGAATTTATCGAAACGTACGAGGATGTTTCTCAGGCAGCTCCAGGTATGATCGGACTCCTCAAAGAAAACGAAGAGGATTACGATGGATTCATCATTGCCTGCCACAGCGATCCCAACATCGATGTGATGAAAGAAATCACGGCCAAGCCTGTGGTCGGTATCGGAGAGGCTTCGATGAAAATTGCCTCAATGTTGGGACACAGATTTTCGGTTATATCAGACACAGTCCACTCTATCCCCAACAAAGAGGATCTCGTCAGAAAATACCATCTGGACAAGGCTTTGGCCTCTGTTATAGCCCCTCACAATAAGAATGAAATGGACAGTGATAAAACCGTCTATGCAGCTGTGGCCCGAGAAGCAATCGAAGAAGACTCTGCTGAAGTACTCGTCTTGGGATGTGCCGGATTAACTGGATTGGATAAACTTATACAATCGGCAGTGGGTGCTC
>CAZLLG010000011.1:7951-25748 GCA_964560275.1 uncultured Eubacteriales bacterium
GCTCCTGTCCTAGATGGAATCATCTGCGCCCTTATTATTATCTCCGGCCTGATCCAATACGGAATCTCCACCAGTAAAATTCGAAAGTACAATCCTCACCAAGATTGAGAATAAAGAAAATAATGACAAATATTCTTAAAATTGGAGGGAAAAATGGTTAATAAAAGCATAAAAAATAATGGATTTGTATTTTTTTCCTTAATTATTGCAGTTTTCTTTTTGAATTCGTGTCAGAAAGAGGGACAGGAAGGGGCCACGAAATTCCGATTCAGCCTTTCCTTTTCTGAATCACTCAGTGAAGAACCTATTGACGGCCGAATCCTGTTGATGATATCCAATGACAAAAGCCAGGAACCACGCTTTCAAATCAGCGATGGGCCCAGCAGCCAGCTCATCTTCGGTATTGATGTCAACGGATTCAATCCTGGAGATAATGCTATTATCGACGAAAGTGTTTTTGGATATCCAGTGCCGCGTATCAGCGAAATTCCACCCGGCAACTACAGGATTCAAGCATTCTTAAACAAGTATGAAACTTTCCATCGAGCAGATGGACACACTGTCAAGCTTCCCATGGATAAGGGAGAGGGCCAACGCTGGGGCCAAAAACCAGGCAATTTCTTCAGCACTCCACAAGAAGTAAACATCGATCCAGGGGAGGATAAATTGATTACGGTTGTCCTCAATCAGGAAATTCCACCGATTCCCGATCCCCCCGAAACAAAATACATCAAACACGTAAAAATTCAGAGCAAACTGCTCACTGAATTTTGGGGAAGGCCCATGTTTCTGGGCGCCCACATACTTCTCCCTGAAGGATTTGACAGTCATACTGAGGCTTTTTATCCTCTAGTGATCAACCACGGACACTTCCCCTATACATTTAGCGGCTTTCGGGAAATTCCTCCTGATCCGGATCTCGAACCAACATACAGCGCCCGGTTCGATTGGCCAGGATATAACAAGACTGTGCAGGAATATGCCTACAAGTTTTACCAGGAGTGGACAGGACCGGATTTTCCGCGTTTTTTGATCATCCAGATTCAACACGCCAATCCCTATTATGATGATTCCTATGCAGTCAATTCGGTAAATGTGGGTCCATATGGGGATGCCATCACATATGAATTGATCCCATTTATTGAAGAAAAATTTCGTGGAATCGGGGAAGGATGGGCCCGGTTTCTCTATGGGGGATCGACAGGAGGTTGGGAAGCCTTAGCCGTTCAAGTTTTTTATCCAGATGAATACAACGGCTGTTATGCCGCGTGCCCAGATCCGATTGATTTTCGTGCATACACCCTCGTCAACATCTATGAAGATAAAAACGCCTATTATCTGGAAGGCCCATGGAAAAATATCAGGCGTCCTGGCCGCAGGAACTACCTTGGTCAAATTAACGCCACTCTAGAAGACATGAATCATAGAGAGCTCGTCATCGGAACAAACTCTCGTTCAGGTGATCAATGGGATATCTGGCAGGCTGTATACTCACCTGTTGGGGAAAAGGGATACCCAAAACCAATATGGAACAAACTGACCGGAGTTATCGACAAGGACGTTGCAGAATACTGGAGGGAAAACTATGACCTTCGGTATATTCTTGAAAGAGACTGGAAAACACTCGGGCCCAAGCTCGAAGGCAAAATCCATATCTACTGTGGGGACATGGATAATTACTATTTAAATAATGCTGTTTATCTTACCGAGGAATTTCTCGAGAGTACAAAGGATCCATACTACAACGGCGAAATCGATTACGGAGACCGCGCCGAACACTGTTGGAACGGGGATCACTCCCAGCCAAACGCCATTTCACGTCTACGCTACCACCAAATGTTCGCTCCAAAGATCGTAGACCGCATCCTCAAGTCCGCGCCCAGAGGTGCTGACCTCACTTCGTGGCGCTATTCAAAATAGGATAACTTCTTCCTCATTAGGGGTGAGGAGGAGAATTCAAATATCACCCTTTATATCATCTCCTGCGGCGATTGTAGGGCAGGGGAGATTCTGAGAAGATACCTCTGAAACTAAACCCTAAAGGCATACCTATGGAAAAAAAATTACCCATTATTTCTAAAAGCATGCGTTTTAGGCTTTGGGCCGTCATTTTTCTCGCTTCGCTCTTCCTCATGTATTCCTCGTTAAGCGATTCTTTTGTTGAATTCCTTTCAACAATGGGGATAAATCCTGGAGAAAAAGCTATTCTGGCAATCGGGATGGTTGTCATCCTGTTCATCTCTCTCTTTGGCCTCGGTTTACTCGAAAAGGCCTACTACTCAATCCCAAGAGACGATGATTTAAGAACAGAGGAGGCGCCCGCTAAGGATTCAGTCGAAGCCGACTCTGGTATCATTCATCAAATCCTCAATGAAAAACTTGTCAACCTGCAAGAAAAACTCGATCTAGTCCACCAACACTCTCATTCACTGCATGGCGAAAACGAAACGCTTGTACAGCTGGCAGCCAAAGACGGTCTTACAGGACTATACAATCATGCCTACATCAAGGAAAGGTTGAAACAGGAGCTCTACCGCTGTCAGAGGTACAATCATCCTCTCAGTATTCTGATGATCGAC
Organism: uncultured Eubacteriales bacterium; assembly: GCA_964560275.1. Taxonomy (GTDB): domain Bacteria; phylum Acidobacteriota; class Aminicenantia; order Aminicenantales; family Aminicenantaceae; genus JAUWVG01. The sequence continues at coordinate 10,531 of CAZLLG010000011.1, forward strand.
ATCGATGATTTCAAATCGCTCAATGACAACTACGGCCACGTTGTAGGAGACAAAGTGCTAAAATCTCTATCCTTATTGATGCAGGAAATCATCAGGCCTTCTGATATCATCGGGCGCTACGGCGGAGAGGAGTTTCTCGTTATCCTGCCTCAAACAAACAGCGAGAATTCATTGGCCGTGGCCGAACGCATCCGGGAAAATATCGAATATTATGAATTCGAAGTCCACTCTTCAAAAAATAAAATCTCTCAAGTCACAGTAAGTATCGGTCTCTGTACTTTCCCCGATCATGGACACACGTCCGAAGATTTGATCGCCTTTGCAGACGAATCTCTCTATTCCGCAAAAACGGAGGGAAAGAATAGAGTCACTATATTTCATACTGCGGCTACCTCATATAGGTGTTAAGGAAAAAAACTCAGAATAAGTTTAATGCGTGCAGAAACCCCGACTCAAAAAAAAATCGAAAAAAACGAAGGAATCTCTGTGCCCGAGCAAATCGAAAGTGAAAAAGTTAAGGATATCACCCAGTCCTTAATTAAAGCCTATTCGGCCTTAAAGATTTATCCCATCGAGAATCCAGCTGTAATTAATTCAACAATGGTTTTTGCAGATAAATTGATGGATTTTTTGAGCAAATACGAAGAAATGAAAATCGGCATTCACGAATTTTCTCTCTCTTTTAATGAAGAAACGCTGCATGAAGATGGAGAAAAAAAGAAAAGTTTCCCCTTTCTTCTCTATAAGGACGGAATGCGTGAACTCTCGTTTCATGAGGGATTGGATCTCGAAGAAATCGGAGAATTTCTCGAGACCGTAAAAAAAAATGCCGACTTGCCTGAGGAAGAAAGCGATATTATCCAATCGCTATGGGAAAAAGATTTTTCCCACATCCACTATTTTGCTTTAGATGAATTCCTGGATAGGAACATAGGCGGCATCGATCCAGGAAGTGATTTACTCACGGAGAAGGACACGCTCACTACCGGCAAGATAAAGCTGACACAAGAAGACCAAGATGACATCGACAAACACATGGAAATCCTCAATGTGGATCCGGGGAATGATTTCGCTGAAGGACCGAATACATCCCGCTCCAAAGAAAAAAGAGTTTCAGAAGCGGCGGCTTTCACAGAAAGCGATTACCCCGAAATTGAAAAGTTGGTTTCCGATGATCGAGAAAGTTCTCGAATCAAAGAACTTATCGCCCTGCTGTTCGAGGTTTTATTTCTTGAGGATCGAAAAGATCAATTTTCCGAAACTCTTAATGTGCTTGATTTGTGCCTCCAGGATACACTCGAAAAGGCTAATTTTTCTCAGGCTTCTCTCATCCTAAATCAGATAATTGATCTAAAGGACATTAAGGACATTGTTCCCGATTTGGCCAGTGATAAACTTATGCTTCTGGACAGGATTATCAAGAAAACCAAGGATATATCCGCAATTCAAGAACTGGAAAAACTTTTTTTAGATGGAAAAGTCCAAAACCTAAATCCATTCCTCGATTACCTCCACATTTTATGCCCCGAATCTATTCCCACAGTGATAAACATCTGGGAAAAAACTAAGGATCTCAAGGCCAAAAGTAACATATCTATTCTTCTGAAGAAAATAGGTGAGACGCACATGGAAACTCTTGTCGAATTCGCTCAGAACAGCCACGCCTCACTGGCAAAGGAAATCATTTCTATTCTGGGAAAAATCAATAGGACACAATCTCTTCCGTTTTTAAAAAAATTTGCCGCCCATTATGATAAATCCATTCGACTGGAAACCATTCAAGCCTTAAAAATTATTCATCATGAAGATGGAGATGAAACCCTTCTCGAATTGCTTCAGGACAAGGAAGAACAAATCAGAATAGCGGCCGTCACAAGTCTAAAACACTTTGGCAATTCCAAGGCCGTGAGTCGGATTAGTAAGATCATAGAAAAAAATGATTTTGACAAAAAAAACCGGCCTGAAAAAAGAGTTTTTTTGAACTATTGTGCTCAGAATCCGTGCAAAGAGATCAATCTTCTGTTCCATTCTATTCTGACAAAAAGGAGCTTCTTATTCTCCAGCAAAGCATTAATTACCAGGCTTTGTGTTGTGGCCGCATTAGAAATTATGGGCACTCCGGAAGCTGTGACCATCCTAAAAGAGGGATCTCTATTGAAGAAAAAACGGATTAGGAATTCTTGTAAGTTAGCGCTTCGAAAACTGACTGCCCGAAAAAGCCAGTTTAGAGAAATCAAGGTGTTATAGAATGCTCAACCAGGTTAAGACAAAAGAGGAATATGTGAATGTCAATAATGACAACCTGGCCAAAAAGGGTCAGGACATCCTCGTTAGGCTCACGTCGTCCATGAAGACAGCCCAGATCTATGAGCCCAACAACCTGACTTTGATTAAGCAGGTCAACGTCCTGTTCATGTTTATTCAGGATGCTCTTCAGAATGAAAGCGAAGCCAAGCTTCAGCTTCGGGAAAACACCCTGTTCTTCAACTCGGTCAGGATCAAATATGATTTTGCTACATATGAAAGTTTCAAATTTTTGGCTGCAGAATTCAAAAAAAAGGAAATAGGAGTCATGAGCTTCGATTTCGGCCTCATCGAGGAAGAACTCAAAGCGTTTATTGTCTTTTTTGCAAATGCAACTGATGTGGAAGGCAACCCCTTTGAAGTATTTCAAGAACAGCTCAGAACCGAGAAGATAAAAAATGTCCTTATTGAAAAACTCCATTCTTTTGAACGGCTGTCTGATTTGGATGAAAAGAATGCAAAAAAACTGGCAAAAAAAGCCTTTTTCAAAAGCATCACGCACTTGAGGGAAGTTTTTGAGCGGGAGAAGGAGCAAAAAAGGATTCATCTCAAAACAACTCGCAGGCTCATGCAGTCCATCGTTAATCTAATCATCCAAGACGAAACCTTTATGGTCGGTCTGTCTAATATAAAAAATTATGATGAGTACACTTTAAATCATTCAATCAATGTCTGCGTCCTCTCCATGTGTCTCGGGAGGCGGGTGGGACTCAACAAACAAGAATTGATGGAACTGGGTATTGCATCCTTTTTTCATGATATCGGAAAACTGGATATCCCTAATGAAATCCTGAATAAACCCGGCCGCCTGACCGATCAGGAAAGGGCGGTCATCGAAAGACATCCCCATCTCGGCGCAGAAATCCTCATTCGCATCAAAGAGTTGAGTAATCTACCAGTGCGGGCATTATATGTAGCTCTGGAACATCATTTGAAGACAGATTTGTCGGGATACCCTAAGACTTGGAAGAAAAATTCCATCAATCTTTTCAGTCAAATTGTCGAAATCTGTGACTTTTTTGACGCCGTAACGACAGACCGTCCTTACAGAAAAAGGACTTTTACACGACATGAAGCATTGAGCATGATGCTGGAAGAAAGTGGAAAAGAGTTTAATCCTTACCTGCTTAAAATCTTTACAAATATGGTCGGTGTTTACCCTATTGGATCACTAGTCGCTCTTAATACAAAAGAGATAGGGATTGTAACTGAAGCTCATTCCGACATGCCCTCACTTCTCCTGCCAAAAGTTAAACTCATTACAGACAAACAAGGGAACAAGATGGATGGAGAAATTGTGGACTTGAGAATTCCACAATCTGAGTTAAAGGGATCAACAAGAAAAATATTAAAGATCCTAAATCCCAAAGATTACGATATTCGGATATCCGATTATTTCATCGCCGGATTCGATCAACCGGCATCTCCAAACTAAACTTGCCTTTCAACTTTTTTTACAGCATCTTCAAATATTTCTATGCCTTTGAGGGCTAAATCCTCCGTCAGCACAAGTGGAGGAAGAAAACGGACCACATTGGAAAAATGGCCTCCAATCTCTACTAAAAGACCATGTTGATGGCAGATTGTCCTGACCTGACTGGCTAATTCAGGCGCAGGTTCCTTGGTGGCCTTGCTCTTGACAAGCTCTACGCCCAGCATCAAACCTTTACCTCGTGCTTCACCAATAATTTTTGAATCCCTTTCGATTTCTTTGAGCCAAGACAGCATTTTTTCTCCAAGATTGAGGGCATAGCCGGCAAGATCGTTATTCAACATGAATTTCAAAGCGGCATGGCCTGCTGCAAAAGCTAAAACATTTCCGCGGAATGTACCGATATGTTTACCTGAAGGCCATGTGTCAAGCTCTTTTCTATAGGCAATCCCCGAAATAGGAAGGCCAACTCCGCCGAGCGCTTTGCTCATTGTCATAATATCTGGGACGATCCCAAAATGTTCGAACGAAAACATCTTTCCTGTGCGGCAAAATCCAGCCTGGATTTCATCGACAATGAGAAGAACACTGTGTTTCAAACAGATGTCCTTAATAATCGGGAGAAATCGATCAGGAGGCACAATAGATCCCCCCTCCCCTTGGATGGCTTCGATAATGGCTGCCACGGGTTTGGCCACACCCGAATGTGGATTTTCCAGGATATAATCAAGATATTGGGCACACTCGATTTCACATGTCTCGGATTTTTTCCCGAAAACACAGCGGTAACAGTAGGCGTAGGGAACAAAATGAACACCTGAGAGTAAAGGCAGAAAATCTTCTTTAAAATACCGCCCGCTGGAAAGTGAAAGGGCTCCTGAAGTCATCCCGTGATAGCCACCCTGGAAAGCAATCAAAGTGGTCCGTTGGGAGTTATATTTAGCCAGCTTGACGGCCGCTTCTACGGCATCTGAACCTGTTGGGCCGCCAAAGAAGACCTTCCCCAGGGCATCCGGCAACTGAGACATGAGGACATTGACTAAATCTATTCGAGGAGGAGACGGGACATCGAGAGAGTGTGTGAGTTTTCCGAGCTGCCTGGACACGGCGGCCAGGACATCGGGATTGGAATGGCCAACATTCAAAACACCGGCCCCGCCAAAAAAATCGATATAGATGTTTCCGTCGACATCTTCGACAGTCGCTCCCTTAGCCAGACTGAGCCCCATGGGCAGCCCCTTTGGATATGAGACCGCCGAACTCTCACGGGATGATTGAAAATCAAGAAGCTCTTTGGATTTCGGTCCCGGAGGGATGACCTTAATAAGGGGAGCTTCTGGAAAAGACAGTTTGTGAAAATCCATGGTTTGCCTCTTTTGTTTATCGCTTATAATTTATCACTCCCCACCTGCAAGCAGCAAGTCTTTTTCATAACTTGAATAAATATCAAAATAATAATATACTTTATCAAAACTATATATTTAGGAGACATAAAATGCCAAGAGTCATTCACTTTGATCTTAGAGGAGAAGATACAGAAAGAGCCAAAGAATTTTATTCGAACACTTTCGGATGGAGATTCGACAAATGGGATGGCCCCATGGAGTATTGGCTCATCACGACTGGACCTGATAGCGAACCTGGCATCAATGGCGGATTCATGAAGCGTGAAAAGCCTGACGAAAACACAGTTCTAACCATCGAGGTGTCCTCTGTCGATGAATTTGCGGAAAAGGTTGTCCAGGCAGGCGGGACAATTATTAATCCCAAAAGTGCCATTCCAGGTGTGGGATACATGGTCACTTGTATGGATACAGAAGGCAATCCATTTGGAATCATTGAAGACGATTCAGAAGCAAAGTAAAAAGGAAAACAACAATGAAAACATATAAGATTACTCTTATTTGTTTACTCTGCGTGTTTTATTTTTTTTCGTCAAATTTGAGTTTAGCCTCAATTTCTGAAGAAGACAAATCGACTGAACCAGATAAACTTCTTGTGGTCTGGTCAAGCGGAGACAAGGATGTCGCAAAAAACATGGTTTTTATGTACACGTATAATGCCAAACTTCAGGGATGGTGGAAAACCGTGCGGTTTCTTGTTTGGGGAGCCTCCTCCAAACTTCTCGCTGAGGACAAAGAACTCCAGGATTATCTTAAAAAAATGAAAGAGGCAGGTGTCGAACTTTTTGCGTGTAAAGCATGTGCCGACATCTATGGCTTAGCCGATAAACTTGCCAGCTTAGGCTTGGATGTCAAATACATGGGGGTTCCTCTGACCGAAATACTGAAAAAGAGCGACTGGAGGACTATAACCTTTTAGCCTGGATTTTTTACACCAGCGAAAGATTCCGGTGAGCCAGCATGAGCAGGCCCTGAATGGGAACATTGTATGGGCAGGCCTTTTGACAATGTCCAACACATCGGGAGCATTGGTCCGCTTTTCGCGAAGGCAGTGAGGCATATTTAACCATTGCGTGTTTTTCACGTCTGTGTGCTGAGAAGTAGTGGCTGTAGCGCATGATGGTGTTCACCGGAACACCGTGTGGGCACTGGGATTCACATTCTCCACAGGCGTGCCGACAGTAGAATTCACCACAAACAGAAGTGTAGTCAGCCAGCATTTGGCTCTCTAAAGGCGTCAACCTTTTGCCTGAAAGGGCCACATAAAATTCTAAATCATCAAAAGTCAGGATGGTGGGACATACGCAGTGGACATCGGGATTGTTGATCACAAACCGGATGGCCGCACTGCGAATTTCATCGAAAGTTGAGAGATTATACTTTGTTTTAAATCCATCCATTAAATCGGATCTGGCTTTGAGCCTGGCCAGTAAATCCTTGGTCCTCTGCGGCAGTTCTCGTCCTGATTCCACCAATTGGTCAGCCTCCACCTTCCGTTCATCATAATTCAATACAGGATTCGACTTCATGATCGTTGTGCCTACATTTTTTTCCTTGTAGGTCTTAAGAATCCTTTCGCTCATTTCCTTCTGCACAAAATTATAGACAAGGAGAGCCACATCAAAACGACCATCCTCAGCGGCCGCGCCATGTACTTTTTCCATAGTTTCGGGGACGTCCCCCCACTGAGGCCCGTGATTGGAAAGCCCGCAAAACCGCACCTTGCCCTCAGCCTTCAACTCTTTTACCGCAGCATGAAAGCCCTCGGTTTTTAGAGCTTCTACAGTAGATGGCATATGGATCATCAGGCAGTCAATATATTCCATATCCAGCCTTTCCAGGCATTTTAGAGCCCTATCTTTCATGGCCTGTTTCGTCCGGTCTCTTCCTAAGCCGAACTTTGTAGAAATGAATACGGATTTTCGATCCCGGCCTTTCATGGCCAAACCAATCGTCCGTTCAACCTGACCTCGAACATAGCTCTCTGCGGTATCGATGTAGTTGACTCCGGTATCGAGAACCGCCTTCATAAAGGCAGGATCCGTCACCCCGCTGCTGCCAAAACTGATATCAGAACACTTAAATCCCGTACGGCCAAGTGTCCGGTATTCTTTTATCTTGCTTTGTGGAGTCTCTTCCTGCCTGCTGATATCGAACAGTTTATCCTTCCCCCTCAATCCCACTGCAGCAAAAGCTGTCAGGGATCCTCCGATAAAACTCCTCCGGCCCATTTTGTTCTTTAATATCCCAGTTTTTTTCTTCATGATTGAATGCTGTTCCTTTCGCAAAAGATTTTTCCTCAATCGCAGAGTGCGTCTAAAGGCAAATATCCTACTTTTTTTTCTGCCTATGGTCAAGAAAGATCCCGAAAAAAGAAAAGCCCACTGCGAACAGCGGGCTTCCATTTTTTTTTGTGTGAGTGCTTCTCTTACTTATCTTCTGTGTGTGGAGTGACTTTCTCTTTTAAAAGTTCTCCGATTCCGGCAATACTCCCCAGTACGCCAGCCGTTTCAATAGGAAGGAAGATTTTTGTGGATTTCCCATCGGCTATTTTCTGCAGCGCATCCAGGTACTTGATGGCAATGAGATCGTCTGTCGGATTCCCCCTGTGAATAGCTCCGTAAACATTTTCAATGGCTTCGGCCTCACCCTTGGCAACGGTCAATTTTTCATATTTATCTGCATCGGCCACTTTTTTAATCGCTTCGGCCTGGCCCTCGGCCTTGAGAACAACCGATCTTTTTGCTCCCTCCGCTTCCAGGATTATGGCACGTCTCTCACGCTCGGCCTTCATCTGACGATGCATGGCCTCGGTAACATCCACAGGAGGTTCGATTCTTTGGAGTTCCACTCGCGTAACCTTGACGCCCCATTTATCCGTCGCATCATCCAGAATCTGGCGAAGCTGTGTATTGACAACTTCTCTCGACGTGAGCGACTCATCCAGCGCCATGTCTCCTATCAAATTTCTTAAATTGGTTTGCGCCAGCTTGGTGACCGCTGTATAAAAATTCGCCACGTTGTAACTCACCTTTACAGGATCAGTGACCTCATAGTAAACGACGGCATCCACTTCGACGACAACGTTGTCCTTGGTGATTACGCCCTGCGGGGGAACATCGTGCACCTGTTCCCTCATATCGACCTTGATGAGTCTTTCCATAAAAGGAATGATGAGTGTGAGACCACTGCCGGCCGTTCTCTGGTATTTGCCCAGACGTTCAATAAGTCCTTTTTCCCATGGACGGACTATCTTTAATCCCGTCCCCGCGATAATAAATACGACTACTGCTAAAGCAGCGAGTAAAACTTCCATTTATTCCTCCTCTTTTACTATTTTTACAACCAGGTGGGTTCCATCCAGTCGGATAACGTCCACCCGAGTCCCTACAGGAATGACTTCCCCTGTTTCGCTGTCCGCACGCCATTCCTCTTTTTTCAGCCGAACGCGTCCTGTATTTTTTGTGTTATTGATCTCTTCGAGTACCATTCCTTCCTTACCAATAACTCGATCGGCACCGATTCCAGGCGGCTGTTTTTTAGTAAACTTTTCTGCGAATCTCCGGGAGACCACAAACAAGACGCCCGATACGAGTACAAAGGCCCCCAACTGCCAAGCGAATCCCAGACCAAAAAGAGCCAAAATACCGGCGACAGCCGCACCAACACCAAACCATAAAAGGAAAAAACCAGCCGTAAAGATCTCCCCCACCACAAAAAGTGCGGCAATGATCATCCAGATATACCAAATCTTTATGGGCATTGTGTCACCTCTCTTGAATAAAAATTATTGGAATAATTCCTAACATTGAAATGTTCCCACTACAAGGAATACTCAATTTTGAATCATATTATTCAACAATGGAATCCTTGAGGAGTAGATGACAATGTTATATCCCCAATCAAACGACAGATTTTAACCTATCACTGCCCTTACAAAAAGTCAAAAAGAATTGGGGCCTGGCTTTGATAATGTGAAAGATTGCAAATCTTTCACATTATCAAAGCCAGGCCCCAAAAAAAAGGCATCTCCTCCTTTGGAGGCGATGCCTTTCCAGGATAATTTTGTTATGTTTGAGCTACTTCTTTTTTATATAGACGTTTCCACTGAAGGCCTTGAGTTCGACTTCCGCACCACCACCGTTGACGCTTCCACTGAGAGATTTCTTGTCTATCTTCCCTCGCACAGTGATATCAAAATCGCTGTTGATACTTCCGCTGAACGTTCTCGCTTCCAAATCAAAAGCTGCACTAGACGGAACGATAAATTCTACACGACCGCTGTGTGTTTGAAGGTGATAGTAACCACGAGAAGACAGATCGCCTTCGTATTTAACCTTTCCGCTCAGGGCGTTGGCTTCTATTTCATCCGCATCGGTGATATTGGTCAGTACAATACTACCGCTGGTCGAATCTGCATCGACAGAACCCTTGACCGCATGGGCCAACACGTTCCCGGATACGCTGTGCAGCTTGACATCACCGACTACATTATCAACTTCGACCGTGCCGCTCATCGTTGAAAGGTTGGCACCATTTTTCGCCCCAATCGCGGTCACATTCCCACTCATTGTTTTGGCTTTGAGGTCCCCGCCGATGTCCTCACAGGTGACATTCCCGCTCATCGTGCTGGCATTTATGGAAGCTTCAACAGGAATCATCAGCGTGTAATAGATCGAAAAACTCAAATTTTTATTCTGGCCTTTGGGGTATTCGGTTTGGATCCGAAGTGTGCTGTTTTCCTCGGTGATCGTGATCTTGACTTTGGTTATGTTTTCTTTCGCCTTAGCAAGAGTTGTGGCCCTTGAAACTTTCAGCGCATCGATTTGAACCTGTGCTTTATTCCAGGTCTTCACCTCAATATTCCCAGACATATTCTCCACAATGACCTTTCCGTTTCTGGATAAATCCAAAGTCTTCTCGAATTTTTCCTCGAACTTTACCTTTTCAGCCGCAACGGTCGGATTAACACCAAACATCACAAGAAGTGCAAGTAACACTCCCATCGAAACCCAATTTTTTTTAAGATTCATTTTTCGTTCCTCCCCTAATTTATTAATATATCGATCCCCCATCCCTCTGATCGACAGGAGATGCGCCGACGGCCATCATGTCATTCAACAGCGCTCTTTTTTCCTTGTAGGCCGCCAACAGATAATTCCGAGAATCCAAATTGTTTGGCCTGCTGAGAACGGCTTCCCTACAGGCTGCAATAGACTCATCTATGATATTGAGATTTTTTTGAAACACCGCATAGAGTTGAGGATCAAAACTTTCTTCCTGAACAGAAACAGCCTCCCACAACGCATCGATAGCCTTCTGGTAGTAGAGCTCAGCCTCCTCCAGTTTTGAAACAACATGCTGCTGCGAACCTGTGGCTGGCGGCGTGAGTCTCGGGACGATAGTCAGAACACCAACAACAATAACAAGAAGAAGGGCCGCACTCACAACCCATCCCAATGAGTTTAGAGAAAAATCAAACCGTTTCTGTCTAACACGAGTCGGACGAAAACCTTCATTTTGTTTTTCTTTTATCCCGGAAGCAATTTCAAACCATGTTTGGCCGGAAGGCGATAACTCCGCAAGCCCTTTGGCACCCGCTTTGATTTTTTTAAAATCCTCGTGAAGCTTTTGACATTGCATGCAGCCGTCAAGATGTTTCTCAAGTAATTGCTTCTCAGTGGAATTGAGTTCACTGTCCATGTAATCACTAATTTTTTGTTTTGCTGCTGAACACCTCATTTTGGTCTCCTCATCTGAGTTGTTTCTTCTCAAGTTTTTGCCTAATCTTCATCCGGGCCTTAAAAAGCTGTGATTTGGATGTCCCGACAGTGCACCCCAAAATCTGAGAGATCTCCCTGTGTTTGAAGCCCTGAACATCATGGAGTAAAAACACACTCTTCAGCTTTGTTGGAAGGCTTTGAATGGCTTCCTCTAACGGCTTATCCAACATCTTTTCTGATACAATTTGAGTGTTTTCTCCAACTGTGTACTCAATGCTGCTTAAAGGAACTGCTTGCTGTAGCACTTTTTTATTGCTGCGCAGATAACTGAGGCAAGTGTTGACGGCTATGCGGTACATCCACCCGGCAAATGCCTCATCCCTATCCAGAGTATCAAGGTGGGTGAAAACTCGTATGAATACTTCCTGTAGGAGGTCTTCTGCAGCTGCTGCATTGTATGTGTAGCGATAGGCCAGACTGAACATCCGTCCTTTATACTGTTCGTAGAGCAATCCCATAGAGTGCGAATCCCCTTCCCGGGAACGCCTGACCAGGTTATTTAAAAGTTCTGCATCCTCGAAATCTGTTTTATTTTTGTCTTCATTTTTATTGTGATCCATGACAAACACTTTGGGCATTATTTTATCATAACTTCCAGCCATTAAGCTTTCTCGAATTTTCGGTTGAACGACTGCAGTGTTTGACATTTTTTTCCTTTACCCACCATGATGCATTTCAGGCACAAAAGGTTGCCTTTAACCTCATGTTTTTTCAGGAAAAAGAGTCAGATTTTGAGCCATATCTTGATTTTTTTACCAAACTCATGTTAGGTTAGCACTTTCAGAATTCTTCGAACATTCTACTCGTTATTTCGACTAAATTGGATAAAAGCCGTAAAAAAGGAAAGGAATCCATGTCCAACAAATATGAAAGGGATAAGAAACAACTCCAGGAACTTTTGGAAAACCTCCCTGTTGGAGTTTACCGAACCAATCCACAAGGGAAAATCATCGAGGCCAACCAATCCCTGATAAAAATGCTTGGTTACCTAAGTTTTGCCGACCTGGAAAATCTCAATGCCAAAGACCTCTATGTCAAGCCAACAGACCGGAAATACTATCTCCAAAAATATGAAACCACGAAAACAAAGTACGCCAGCTTCGAAATCAAATGCAAAGATGGCAGTACTCTCTGGTGTCGTGATTATTCAAAAACTGTTCGGGACATCGATGGGAAGATTGCCTTCTACGACGGGATTTTAATCGATATCTCCAGAGAAAAAAAGACAGAAGACAAACTCAAAAAAACGCTCAGGCAGTTGGCCCAGTCGAACAAAGAACGAAAAAACATGATAGCGAATCTGGAAAGCTTGACTCTAGAGTATCACCTTACAGGCCTCTACAACCGTCGCGGTTTCACAACAATCGCGAAAGAATACCTCCAATTGGCCAATAGGAAAAAAATGGATATGTACCTTCTGTATATCGATTTGGATGACCTCAAAAAAATCAATGATACCTACGGCCACAATAAAGGTGATTTTATTCTTATCACCCTCGCAGAAATCCTGCAAAAAACTTTTCGCAAATCGGATATAAAGGCCAGAATCGGCGGAGACGAATTTGCCATATTCCCGATTGATACACATATGAAAGGGGTAGATGCCGCCTTGGCCCGTCTGGAAAAAAACATCGATGAATACAACTTAAGTTCAGAACGAGAATCTCTGCTGTCTGTCAGTACCGGTGTCTCCTGCTACAACCCATCCAAACCCTGTTCAGTCAATGAACTTCTCACAAGAGCAGATAGCCTCATGTATGAAGAAAAGAGGCAAAAACAACAAACCTGATTTTTCCTCTCACTTTGTCCATGCATAACCGATCTTAACAAAAAATGTGCGATCCGATTGTGCGAGATCCAATCCAGTCATCCCAAAATAATTGTCTGAATATCCCAAAAAGAAAACGGTTTGAGGATTGAGCTTAAAAGAAAAAAGAAATTGTGTAAAAAAAGTTTGAGTTTTGGGGAGGACCGGAGAAATATAGAGGTCGAGGTTGCGAGAGACATCCAAGTATTGGACAATCGCACGGATAAAAACCTTGACACTGAAATTAAAAACAAAATGGACCTGGGACAAATTGGCTGTAAATATTTTTTCTCCTTTGAGGACTAGGCGCTGAAACATGTGGCTGAGGTTAAAGTTGATATGCCGGCCCAGGCTCACTTCAGCGAAAGGAGCAACCATCGTTTGTTTGGCTTTACGGGCATTCGAATAGTCAACAGCTTGTCCATACGCACTCGTCAATTGAAAGCGAAGTCCGTTGATGGGTTTCATCTCTCCATAGGCAATGAGTCCATCTAAGTTAAAATATTCATTCAAATAAAGTTCCTTATTCCGGCTGTACAACAGCACGGCTGTGGATTGGAGAGGCCCCTGGTACATACTTTGGACACTGACCTGTTGGTCGGTCAGATTCCCATCATGATCCCAGGTCGCACGGCCGTTGACAGAAAAGTTGAGCAAAGTGAACCAGTCGTCTCTCTCGCCCCAGAAGAGACGGCCAAAATTTCCACCTATAGTCCGCACATCCACACGGGGAACATATCCATTATCCGCCCTAAATCCGGGTACGCGATCGATGTAATCCACACCATACCGCCAGTTTCGGCTCATGTGAAAATAATTTGTCGTAAACGCAAATCCACTAAACGGAGATTCATCCTGCCGGAAAGTCAAGGCGATGTCTTGAGAATATTTTGTTTCAGAATGAAGATACTGAAATCGTACGGTGTCGGTTTGAGACAGGCGGAAAAATCCATCAAGGCCCGCAACATGATTGTAATAGTCATCCGCAGCACGGCCTGTGTAAAGAAGGCCAATTGTAGAGTTTTCTCCCACATCTCGGCGGTAGCGGACAACACCACTTGTCACTTCCTGATCCAAAGATGTCGAGAGAGATCCCTGATTGGAAGGGAAGAGGAGATTGTTGATTTGGTCATAAGCTCCGAAAAAACCAAAGGCATTTTTCCCGACTTTGCCCGTAAATTTAACGCCGCCAAGAGGATCGGCGATTGTCCGTGTAAAAACCGCTTCTATAGGCGTGAGGAATAGATCGGCTCCTTCAAGAAAAAACGGCCGCTTTTCAGGATATCGAAGAGCAAACCTTGTGTTGACCTCCATCTGGGCTACGTCTGCTTCGATTTGGGAAAAATCAGGATTGACCGTAGCATTTAGAATCAAATTGGGTGTTATTCCCCATCTTGCGGAAATCCCCGGGTCTGCCATAATTGTCCCAGTTTTCATGTCCCCGGTCGGAAAATTGTCCCTGGAATCAGTTCTGACAGCTGTAAAGGTCGGATCCAATTCCAGATTCAGACCCGAAGATATGCCCTGAATCCCCACAATTTTATTAAACTGGCAGAGGATACAAGTAATATTTCTCTCCTGGCGATTGGAGCTGATTCTGTGTCGGACATTTCGAGGATAGGAACGTCCGGCCTGTAATCCCCAGGTTTGAACATCCGAAGTCTCAGGAAATCTCAGCTGATTAAAGGGAATGGCCATCTCGACTGCGTATCCCCATGCAAAGATTTTGGCTTCGGATTTCCAAATGGCATCCCATGAAAAATCTTCATATCCTTCAAGTTCGCTGAAATTGGCGTCTGCCTGGACTCCCAGAGGATTGACTCTAAATTGAAAGCCACGGCGTTCGTCATTAAATGTATCGATAAGCAGAGAGATGTGGTCATCCTGAATAAAAATGTCCATAGAATCCCTATCCATGAGATGCGCCCGGATTTTTGAAGGATCTGGATCAAAGCATCGGAATCCGACATAGAAATTGCGGTTGTCAAATGTGACCAGACAATCCGTCTCTACCGGAGGAGGGACATTATCACCCGGCATCCACTCATAGGGAAGCTTCATAATTTCACAATCGTTCCATGCCAACTCATCCAGCACGCCATCCACTTTAATTTCCGAGATTGTTTTAGCGACAGCATACTGGATTGCCTTTGGTTTATCTGCAGGCCTGTCTTGAACCACAGACAATCCAAAACTGTAAAAAAACAGGATTCCAAAAAAACAATTATGGAAATAAAAAAAAAAATGCATGGACTTGCTCTTAATCAAAATCTTCTCCTCTTAATACAACTCTCGATATGTTATACGTTGTATTCACAAAAATGGTTACTAATGATAAACTTCGTACGGCACAGAAGGATATCATGAAAAAACATAGAATTATTAATGCATTGGCAGCTCTTCTTTTTCTCCAAATATTTTTTTTGAACTGCAAGAACACATCGACCGACACAGGTATTCTTGAAGTCTCTGGTCTGATCGAGGCGGTC
>CAZLLG010000012.1:0-25327 GCA_964560275.1 uncultured Eubacteriales bacterium
CATATAATTTTCATAAATAAGGTGTAGATAATGGTACTTTTCAGGAAAAAAGCTGAAGCGACAGAAAATGACAGGATTATTCAGTTGACGATAGTCCACGGGAACACAGATACCGGAGACACAACAGGAAAAATTTTTGACCTCCAATGTGGAAACAATGTTATGGGGCGGGATCCTCTGTGCGAAATTCGATTCAACTCAGGCACCGTGTCGAGAAAACATGCCAATCTTAAGGTCAGTTACGATAAAAAAAGCTTTACGATCATAGACCTGGGAAGTTCAAACGGTGTCGTCATAAAACCAAAAATTCATCTAAAAAAGGGAAAAAAAACAATCGATTCAGGTGATGAGTTTCAGATTGGAGAAATCGTTTTGAAGCTTGTCACGATAGATCAGGATGACGCCCTTCAGACCATGACTGTTGATATAAACGATTTATTAAAGACGCAAAAACCATTCCACGACGATTAAAAAACCACCTCTATCCTTCGACAACAATCTGGGAATAATCAGCAATAAGGAAGAGAAGTTTGCTGATTTCTTGAAGCAGGGCAAGCCGATTCCGCTTGGCTCTTTTATCTTCAGTCATCACCATCACTTCGTCAAAAAACGTATTGATCGCTGATCGAATACGAAAAATCATCTTCTGAGCTTGCGAATAATTCCCCACAGCCAGCAGAGGAATAATATTATCTCTAATAATTGTGAAAGTGGTGTAAAGTTCCCTTTCTTCCTTTTCAAAAAAAATCTCTGAATTCACTTTGTATCTCGGCTGATCCCGGAGTATATTGTTGACTCTTTTGGCGATATGAATAAGCGGTTCAAATTGTGGGCTGTCCTTGAGGCTATCTAAAGCCTTGACTTTAAGATAAGTAAAATAGACGTTGCCGCTCCCCGGAGCCAGCGCAGTATTAACAAGGTCATAGCGATAATTCATTTTCTCTAAAATATACTGCAGCCGATTTCTAACGAACTCAATACACAAAGTCTTAAGTTCTTCCTTCCCCATTTCCAGGTTCTCGCCATAAACAGCGATCACCTTATCGCACAGACGAGAAAAAGAAAAATTCAGCTTTTTATCAAGAATTATTTTACAG
The DNA here is from genome assembly GCA_964560275.1 of uncultured Eubacteriales bacterium. Lineage (GTDB taxonomy): Bacteria > Acidobacteriota > Aminicenantia > Aminicenantales > Aminicenantaceae > JAUWVG01. The sequence continues at coordinate 1,098 of CAZLLG010000012.1, forward strand.
ACTCCCAAAGCATTCCGCCGTAATCCAAACGGATCTTTCGATCCCGAAACTTCTTCACCTATTCCAAATACTCCAACGATTGAATCCATTTTGTCTGCCACAGAAAGGATGGCGCCACCTAAACTGGAAGGCGAAGCATCCTCCAGTCCCTGGGGCATATAATGCTCGTAGATTCCTTTCCACACCGTCTGGGGATAACCTTCATGTTTTGCGTACAAACCTCCAATTTGCCCCTGAAGCGATGGAAACTCTCTGACCATTTCTGTCAGCAAATCAATTTTACACAGTTCTGCAGTTTCAATGATCTCTTTTTTCTCATTGCCAAGTTCCAACTTTCCTGCAATGTAGGCAGAGATTTTTTTTAGCCTCTCGACCTTGTCCTCATAAGTACCCAGTTTTTCCTGAAAAATGATCTGAAACAATCCTCCAGCCCTCTTTTTCAGGGGAATTTTGACATCTTGCTCCCAGAAAAATTTGGCATCTTCCAACCGGGCTTTCAAAACACGAGCGTTACCCTTTTTAATAAGAGATTTCATGTCTTTATAGGCATCCGCCACTCCCAGAAAATACGGCAGCTGCCTACGACTTTTGACCACAGAAAACAGGTTTTGGCCGACTTTCATGGCCGTACTCAGTACTTCAATAGGCAGATTGAGGTACTCTTGAGGAAACGAGCCCAAGAAAACATAGGGATGCTCGACATCATAGCTGAGTTTTGCCATCAGTTGAGCATCTTCGAAGAGTTGAGCATCCAAAGAGGCCAACTTCTTCTCTGATTGGTCCAAAATCATTTTCTTTCGTCTGATGGGATCAATGATGACTTTTTTCTTCTTTAACGCTTCCTTGTATTGAGATATGGTTTTTACTTTTATTTTTTGCGGAAAATAAATTTTATGACCGGTCGTTGTATCGGTGGAATCTAATCCTGCCAATGAAAATTTCAATGGCTTTTGACCGAATAAACATAGAATATTTTTGATTGGACGGGAAAAACGCATCGGATTATTCCCCCATCTCATCATTTTGGGAAAGGAGAGGGACTCGACAATCCGAGGTATAACTTCAGCCAGAATGGCTTTTGTTTTTTCACCTTTGAGGACTTTATTTATCCCGATATATTCGCCTTTTTCGGTCCTCACGACCTCGAGAGAATTGACATTGACTCCTTGTGATTTAGCGAATCCTTTGGCCGCAGGAGAAGGTTTGCCATCGGGCAAAAAGGCCACTGATTTTGGTGGACCGATAACCAAATCGACTTTATCTTTCTGGCTCTCCCCAAAATCCCCCGTCACAATAAATCTTCGACATGTACCGAATGTCTCTAATTTTATTATCCGGATGTCGGCCAACAAAAGTTCATGCTTAAGTTTCTCTTCAATCTGAAAGAGTGCCGCATGAATATGCGCCGCGGGAATCTCCTCAGTGTTGATTTCCAGCAGAAATTCCATCAGGACTTAGACTCCTTAGACGTGAATTTTTGAGCGATTTGATTGACAAGCCCGCGAATCTCGGCAATCAGCTTTACTCTTTCGGTCACACTCACCGCTCCTCTGGAATCCAGAAGATTAAACAGATGGGAACACTTCAAACACATATCATAAGACGGCAAAAGAAGGTTTCTCTCTATAAGTTTTTGGGCTTCTTTGGCATACAGATTAAAAGACTTCCGGAGGAGTTTGATGTCAGCATGATTAAAATTGTATTCTGAGAATTCTTTTTCTTCACGATAACGCAGCTCCCTGTAAGTGACATCATCTGACCATTGGAGGTCATACATATCATCTTTGCCCTCCAGGAACATCTCCAGCCTTTCCAAACCATATGTGATTTCCACCGGTATGGGAAAACAATCAATCCCACCAGCTTGCTGGAAATATGTAAACTGACTAATTTCCAGGCCATCGAGTAAAACCTGCCATCCCACTCCCCAGGCACCGATAGTTGGAGACTCCCAGTCATCCTCGTCAAACCTGATATCATGGTCCTGTATATCGATGCCTAGAGCCGCAAGGCTTTTTAGATAAATATTTTGAATATCTTGGGGAGAAGGTTTCATGATGACCTGGCACTGGTGATGTTTCTGGACACGATGAGGATTTTCCCCATACCGACCGTCAGCAGGTCTGCGCGAAGGCTGGATATAGGCAACATTCCATGAACGGTCATCCAGAACTCTGAAAAACGTATCGGGAGTCATCGTGCCTGCACCGACCTCCACATCATAGGGCAAAGCAATATAACACCCCTGATCGGCCCAAAATTTTTGGAGATTCAGGATAAGAACTTGCAAAGACATGTTTAATCCGTTTTCTCAGGAGTCCATTTTAAAACAGGTTGGCGTGCTGCTGTCGTTTCATCCATACGCCGGACATAGGAACCGTGAGGAGCAGATTTAAGCACATCCGGCTCGTCTTTGGCCTCCTTTGCAATATTCTTCATGGCCGAGATAAACATATCGAGATCACGTTTACTCTCTGTCTCTGTTGGCTCCACCATCAAAGCCCCATGCACAATCAATGGAAAGGACATTGTCGGTGGATGTACCCCGTAATCAATCAGACGTTTGGCAATATCGATATTCAGCACGCCGTTTTCTTTCTGAAATTTATCAGAAAAAACACACTCATGGAGTGTAGGCGTATTGTATTTGAGATGATAATCTTTCTCAAGGTTCTTCCGGATATAGTTGGCGTTAAGAACAGCAATCTCCGCCACCTCATTCAGACCCTGAGGACCTAAGGAGAGAATATAGGCTAGAGCCTTTACGACCACTAAAAAATTCCCATAAAAACTTCTGACTCTTCCTATAGTTTTGGGGTGGTCAAAATTCAGATTCAATTCCGCACCTTTCCTCTCAATCAACGGAATGGGAAGATAAGGTTTTAAAAAGCTCTTGATGCCCACAGGACCTGAACCGGGGCCTCCGCCACCATGAGGTGTGGAAAACGTCTTGTGAAGATTAAGGTGAATAACATCGACATCCATATCCCCGGGACGGCTGTGGCCGATAAGAGCATTCATATTCGCCCCATCCATATAGACCAGGCCACCCTTAGAATGGACGATCTCGGCAATCTTTTTTATCTCGTCTTCGAAGACTCCAAGAGTGTTGGGATTTGTGATCATGAGTGCCGCCACTTCATCAGACATAGACTGGGCTAAATCATCGACATCCACCGTCCCCCGTTCATTTGACTTTATCTCCTGAACTCTATAACCACAGAGGTGAGCACTCGAAGGATTTGTCCCGTGAGCGGAATCAGGAATGAGGACAATTTTTCTCGGATTACCGATATCCTCTAAATACGCCCGGATAAGGAGCATTCCGACCAACTCTCCCTGGGCACCGGCCGTAGGTTGAAGAGTGAACGCCTCCATCCCCGTGATTTCGGACAGCAATTCCTCTGTGGTCTTTAGGATTTCAAGGTTCCCCTGATTGAACTTCAGAGGAACGAACGGGTGTGTGTTGGCAAATGAGGCCATAGCAGCCACTTTCTCATTGATTTTTGGATTGTACTTCATGGTGCAGGAGCCGAGGGGATAAAACCCAAGGTCAACACAGTAGTTCGTTTGAGACAGTCTGGTAAAATGCCTGACAATCTCTGTTTCTGAAACCTGTGGGAATCCATCAACCTTCTCCCGGGTAGGCACTTCACTCAGGAGATCTGTCGCTACGGGAACATCGAGCGGCGGGAGCCGGAATCCTCTCTTTCCCTCTCCACTTATTTCGAATATCAATGGCTCCCGAATCATTTTATTTTCTCTAAATTTCCCTAAGTGCTGCTGCCAGAAAGTCGATATCTTCTTTTTTGTGCGTTTCAGTCACACAAATCACGGCACAGTTTTTAAGCTCGGGGAATTCATTTTCTAATCCATATCCACCTAAAATCTTTTTTTCAAGAAGTTTGGCTTCGATGGCCGCCCAGGGTTTTGAAAATTCGCAGACAAATTCATTAAAAGTATTCCCGCTGAATTTAAGAGATATCCCATTAATTTGACAAAGCTGCTCCTTTGCATAATGGGCCTTCTGCAAATTTTGCGATGCCAGCTCCCTAAAGCCTTCTTGACCTAGAGTCTCCAGAAACATCGTTGCCCGGAGGGCGCATAAGGCTTGATTAGTACAGATGTTGGATGTCGCCCGCTCTCTTCGTATATGTTGTTCTCGTGTGGATAACGTTAAAACATATCCTCTCTTTCCCTCAACATCGTGTGTTTCGCCGGAGATACGGCCCGGGAACTGACGAATAAACTCATTTCGACACGACATAAATCCCAGATAGGGACCTCCAAAACTTAATGGGAGCCCAAAGGATTGGGCTTCACCTGTAACGATATCCGTCCCGAGGATTCCTGGAGCTTCTAAAATACCGAGGGAAACCGGTTCGGCAACTACAGCCACTGATAAAGCGCCATATTGATGAGCCGTTTCTGAAATTTTCCGCGTATCTTCGATAGCTCCGAAAAAATTGGGAGACTGATAGACCACAGCACTTGTTTCTTCGTCTATTGAGGTCTCGAGTTCTTCAGGATTTATGCACCCGGATTCTTCAAATCCAATCTGCATGATATCGAGATGCAGGTAATTGGCATATGTTTGGATGGTTTCCCAGTACTGTGGGTGGAGCGATCGTGCAACAAGAACTTTTGGTTTTTTTCGCAATCGATAAGCCATGAGCACGGCTTCTGCCGCGCCGGAAGCCCCGTCATACAAGGAGGCATTGGCAATATCCAAACCGGTCAACTGGCATATAAGCGTCTGGAACTCAAATATTGTCTGGAGTGTTCCTTGGCTGACTTCCGGTTGATAAGGCGTATAAGGACTGACGAATTCTCCCCTTTGACTTAAGTAATCCACAACGGACGGAATGATATGACTGTATGCACCCGCGCCTAAAAAAGATCGGATATTGGCTGTTGAGTTTTTATTTGCCAATTTTTCAAAAAAAGCTATCACTTCGGCTTCTGTAAAAGGCCCGGGAACATTCAGTTCTCTATTCAACTTGATATCCGCAGGGATAGAACTGAACAGCTCCTCTATGGATGTGATGCCGATCTCAGCCAGCATCTCTTTGATGTCACTATCACTGAGAGATATATAACTCACCGAAATTTTACCTTTCTGAGATTAATCTTCCTGTGACTCCAAGAATTTTTCATAATCTAAAGCTGACATCAGCTTTTGGAGTTCCGCATCATCTTTGATTTTGATCTTCATGATCCAACCTTTTCCGTGAGGATCTTCGTTGAGGAGCTCGGGTGAATCATTGAGCCCAGAGTTCACCTCGACGACCTCTCCTGCAATGGGTGAATAAATATCAGAGACCGCTTTAACGGATTCCACGACACCAAAAGATTGATGAAAAGCAAACACAGCTCCCACTTCCGGGAGTTCGACATAGACAACATCTCCCAACTGTTTCTGGGCGAAATCTGTGATTCCCACTGTGCCCGTATCTCCATCGATTTTTATCCATTCGTGACTTTCGGCGAATAAAAAGTCATCGGAGTACATGCTTCACCTCCTCTGTGTTAAATAATATTTCTATTTCAAATCAGCTTAAATCTTTTCCCTTTTATAAAAAGGCAAAGGAATAACCTTTGCCGGAACGTGCTTTCCTCTGATATCAATAGCTATTTCCGTCCCTGCTTCAATAAACTCAATGGGAAGATAGGTCAAACCAATACTCTTCTTCAAATAGGGAGAAAATGTCCCAGATGTCACTACAGAGAGTTTTTCGCCCTGGACGTAGACAGGATATTGGGAACGGGCAATCCCTCTTCCTGAGATTTCAAATCCAACAATTTTTCTTTTTACACCTTTCTCCTTTTGCTTGAGGAGAGTTTTGCTCCCTAAAAAATCACCTTTCTTGAATTTCAACAGCCAACCCAGACCAGCTTCAAGGACTGTTGTGGTGTCATCGATATCATTGCCATAGAGCATAAGAGTGGCTTCTAAACGGAGCGTGTCTCGAGCTCCAAGTCCAATGGGCAATAACCCAGACGATTTCCCATTTTTCATGATGAGATTATAAATCCGTTCGGGTTTCAGTGAGAGAGTATAAATTTCAAATCCATCCTCGCCGGTATACCCCGTCCGGGAAATGAGAACTTTCTCACCCGCAATACTTCCCCAATTGGCGCCAAACATCTTCATCTCTTCCAATCTAAGCTCTGTTAGGGGTTGGAGGATTTCCAGGGCTTTTGGACCCTGTAGGGCCATTTGAGTGTATTTATCACTCTCGTTTTCTATCCAGACGTTATATTCCGCCTTGTGGCTGAGAATCCACTCGAAATCTTTCTCTGTATTGGCCGCATTGACGACCAGCAAGTAGTCATTTTCTCCAAGACAATAGATCAAAAGGTCATCCACAAATGTACCCTTCTCGGTAGTCAGGGCCGTATAATGAGCCTTGATAGGAAAGAGACGGGAAACATCATTTGGAGTCAGATACTGTAAAAATTCAAGAGCTTCTGGTCCTTTTACAGATATCTCTCCCATATGGCTGACATCAAAGAGCCCAGCATTTTTTCGAACGGTCATATGCTCGTTGATAATACCTTTAAACTCGACAGGCATATTCCATCCGAAAAACTCTATCATCTTTCCGCCGAGAGATTTTTGACATTCAAACAAGCGGGTTTTTTTCATGGCTACACTTCTATGAAAGTATTTAACTATCACATATTTTTCCTGGGGTCAAATATTTTCGAAATTCAATAGGAAAGAATTTAGAAATGAAGATTTGCCCCTATAAATTTGTTATAATGAGGGCAAAAATGATCAAAATTAGAAAACATCTGACAGATTCCATATACCGGATATTAAAGGATTCCTATCCACTGGAGCCGGATAATATCGGCCTCTCTTACACACCCAGTACAGACATGGGTGACCTCGCGCTGGCATTTCCATTCCAGCTAGCCAAAACAATGAAACGCCCCCCCCGGGAAATCGCTGAAGAGATCGCTCCTAAACTTGAATCTCTCGACGGGATCACGAAGGTCGACATTGCGGGAGCAGGCTATATCAATCTTTTTATAGACCGGCAGAAGTTTTTCCTATCGAAACTCGAAAACCTAGGCCGCACAACTCTTTTCCGCGAAGAAGAAAAAATCATCATCGAGCACACCAATATCAATCCTAATAAAGCGGCACACATTGGCCACCTCCGGAATGCTGTTTTAGGAGACACTCTGGGGCACTGTCTCAAATACAAAGGAGAAAATGTAGAAATTCAGAATTACATCGATGACACCGGAGTTCAGGTTGTCGACGTCGTGTACGGTTTTATGAAAATGGAAAAGAAGAGTCTGGCCGACATCGAACAAATCGAGGGGAAATTCGACCATTACTGCTGGGACCTCTACACCCGTGTCTCAGCTCTTATGGATTCAAATCCGGATGCCGCCAAAATTAGGTCGGCCATAATAAAAAAAATCGAAGAAGGGATAAATCCGGAATCTCAAATTTCAGAACACATCTCGCTCCGGATTCTGAACGCCCACTTAAACACAATGAAAAGGCTTGGTATCGATTACGACATCCTTCCCCGGGAAAGCTCCATCCTTGCACTCAAATTCTGGGAGAAAGCCTTTGCTCTGCTCAAAGAAAAAAGGGCTATCGAGTTTATAGACACAGGAATCAATCAAGGCTGCTGGGTCATGAAGCTCGAAACAAAGGAAGAAAAAGAAAAAATTATTGTCCGCTCAGACAACACTGTGACATATGTCGGTAAAGATATCGCCTACCAGCTCTGGAAATTCGGGCTCTTAAAAAAAGACTTTTACTACAAACCTTACAGCGAGGATAATGGCCACACCCTCTGGATCACAACGGCAGAGCCCACGACACACACTGTTCACTTTGGAAATGGAAGTCAGGTCTATAACGTCATCGATACGCGGCAGAGCTACCTACAAAAAATCGTGGTACAGGGGCTCAAATCCCTCCATTATAACAAACAAGCCGAAAAATCCATCCACTTCTCTTACGAAATGGTCGCTCTCTCCCCTAAAAGTATCAAGGAACTGGACCTGGAAATCTCTGAAGAGGATAAGGATAAAAGTTTTCTAGAGGTTTCCGGAAGAAAAGGACTGGGAGTCAAGGCCGATGATCTCACCGATCGTATGGAGCAAAAGGCTCTCGCCGAGGTGGACAAAAGAAATCCTGAGCTGTCCCTTGAGGCGAGGACAGAAATCGCACACAGTATCGCCTGCGGTGCCCTGCGCTATTTTATGCTCAAATTTACAAAAAATTCTCTCATCGTATTTGACTTTGAAGAAGCCCTCAGCTTCGAAGGAGAGACAGGCCCGTATCTTCAGTACACGCTTGTCCGCATCAACTCGATATTTCGAAAGCTCAAGGAGAAGGAAAGTTTTGAAAAAGGATCCATTGTAGAGATGATATCTTCCAAAAAATTATCTCTCTCTCCCCTTAAAGATACAGAACTTAACGATTTTTGGGAGCTGGTGCTTTACGCAGGAAAAATGGATGAGGAGGTCCTTCACTCCATCCACTCACTTGAATTTTCCCATTTGGCTAAATTCGCTTTTAATCTCTGTCAGAAATTTAACGGTTACTACCACAAATACTCAATCCTTGCAGAAGAGGACCAACACCTTAAAAACATCCGTATTTTAACTATCTACTTTATTCGAGAAACATTAAAACGTGTTTTGGACCTCATGGGTATCCCCACCCCTCAGCGCATGTAGTTGATGTTTGACACATCATAAAACCCTATGTTATAAGTTTCTCAGAAAAAGCGGTGGTTTATGCCTAATATCGGTGATCGAATAAAACATTACGAAATTGAATCCCTCCTTGGAAAAGGAGGCATGGGAGAAGTTTATCTCGCTCAAGACACCAAACTTGATAGGAAGGTCGCCATCAAATTTCTCCCCCCAGATCTAGAGCCAGATGAACTCACACAAACAAGATTTATCAGAGAAGCCAAAGCCGCGGCAGCTCTCGATCATCCTTTTATCTGCAAGATCTATGAATCGGGTGAAGCCGATGGGATCTCTTACATCGTCATGGAATTCGTCGAGGGTCAAAATCTTCGAGAAAGATTGGAATCAAAACCTCTGTCCTTAAATGAATCTTTAAAAATTGCTTTAGAAATCGCCGAAGCGCTAGAAAAAGCGCACAACGAAGGGATCGTACACAGGGACCTTAAACCGCCGAACATCATGCTTACACTCCAGGAGCATGTTAAAGTTATGGATTTTGGCCTGGCAAAAAGAGTCCTTCCTTCCGGCGGCGATCTTGAGCAAACGCTCACTCAAGCTTCTATAACAGAAAAGGGCACCATAGCCGGAACATTAGCCTATATGTCTCCTGAGCAGGCCAAAGGGAAAAAACTCGACGGAAGGAGTGATATTTTCTCCCTTGGAATCATCATTTATGAGATGTTCTCCCATAAACACCCTTTCTCAAAAACAACTCCGATAGAGACGCTCAGTGCCATCCTGCGGGATCCTCCTCCCACGCCTAATGTCAGACCAAAAACCATTAATCCTGTCCTCAGACCCATCCTTAAAAAAGCTTTGGCAAAGAATCCGGATGAGCGGTATCAAAAGATCTCCGAACTCGTAAAGGATCTCCGACATGCACAGCGTCAATCACACGGCGGAATCCGCCTCCCACTTCAAGGCATTCCTCTTTACATCGCCAGTGCCGCAATCGTGGCCGTTATTGCCACCGGCATCTTTTTTCTTGCCAAAAGGCCTGCAGCCACTCCAAATAGCGGACCTGATCCCATTTCGGTCCTTGTCGCCGATTTCCAAAATAAAACGAGTGATCCTATATTTGATGGTGCTCTCGAATATGCCATGAGCATCGGATTGGAAGGAGCCCCATTCATCACTACATACTCACGCCCAAGTGCCCGGCAATTGGCAAACCAACTCATTCCAGGCGCAGAAGAGAAACTCGATGCCGAGATGGCTCGACTTATATGTGTCAGGGAAGGGATCACTATGTTTATGGATGGGGAAATCGAACCAAAAGATAAAGGTTATATACTCAAAGTCTGTGCAAGAGATCCAACAGATCCCGGAAGCGTAAAGGAATACTCCAGAACTATATCATCCAAGGGAGAAGTGCTGACCTCAGCCGCATGGCTTGCCAATAGGGTTATATCTGATTTAGGCGGCACTCCAGCAAAATCTGCCAGGGCACTCGCAGGAGAAACCTTCACGACCTCCTCACTTGAAGCCATGAACGCTTATAACAATGCCCAAGAGCTCCAGGTCATTGGAAAGCAGGAAGAAGCCATAAACGAGTATCAAAGGGCTATCAGTTTAGATTCAGATTTTGGGCGGGCCTATTCCGGCCTGGCGATCGTCTATCATAATCGAGGCCAGTTCGAGGAAAGAGAGAACTATTTTAATAAAGCCATGGCTAAAATCGACAAAATGTCCGAGCGAGAAAAGTTTAGAATCATGGCTGTTTACTATTTGTATCAACGCAATTTCCAGAAGGCCATAGAAGAACTGACTTCACTTATTGAAAAATACCCTGCCGACTATGCGGGCCGCTTAAACCTGGCACTTGCATATTTTTATGCACGGAATTATTCGCAAGCTAAAGAAATGGGGCGTCAGGCTGTCGAAATCTATCCACACAACTCCATGTCGCGGTTTAATCTGAGCTGGTACGCATTGGCTGACGGGGACATCGATATGGCGGAGCAGGAGGCTCAGACTGCAATCGATAACAGCCCAGAATATGAAAAACCGTACATCGTGATTGGATTGTCTAAATTTATGAGAGGCGAGTCAGCGGAAGCTGTCGAGATTTATGAAAAATTAAAGTCCATCTCCTTGGTTGGAGAATCTCTGGCTTTGCTCTCAATGGCCGATATGGCTCTCTATGAAGGCCGTTTATCAGATGCTGAACAGATGCTCGAAAACATAATCTCTTCAGACACAACAGAAGGCCGGACTCACTATTTAGGATTCAAATGGGCTCTTTTGGCCCATACCCGGCTTCTGAGAGAGGACAGAAATCTTGCCCTTGAAGCTGCAGATTTAGCCGTGGCTGCAGGTAAAGATTTAGGCACCGTGTTTTATTCCGCCCAAGTCTATCTCCAGGCCAATAAAGAAGACAGTGCCCGATCGATAGCCGAAGATTTGAGCAATCGCTTAGGGCCAGAACCTCAGGCCTACGCAAAGATTATCGAAGGGGAAATTTTAAAGGAAAATGGTAGAATTCAGGAAGCCATCGGGCTTTTTAATGAGGCTCAAGGCATTCTCGATACATGGCTTGGCCGATTTTCTCTCGGAAAGGCCTACCTCGATATCGAGGCCTATCCAGATGCCCACAATGAGTTGAAAATCTGTCTGGACCGCCAAGGAGAAACAGCTTCGGTCTTTTTTAACGACGTCCCCTCTCTCCACTATCTGGCTTTGATATATTACTACCTTGGCCGGGCCCAAGAAGGACTGGGGAGCGACGCTGCGGCTGAGTCCTACCAGATGTTCCTAAAAATTAAGGCCAACAGCGACGAGGGCGATCCCCTGGTCGAAGACTGCCTCCGCAGATTAGCCAGCCGCTAATCTTTCTATTTCCTCTGATTTTCTTTAAATCTTCAAAAACTTCTGCTTTTTCCCGAGCCGAGTTACTTGTCAATCTTAATAAGGGCAATGTCATACTTGGTTGTGACCCCTCCGTTACTCCAACCTGTCATATAAACCTTACCCGATGAGTCGACAGTGACGGCACGGGCTCGGTCGATCCCGCTTCTCGTCCCGTTGTATCTCATAATCCAGTAAGGATTTCCTGAGACAGAGTCATGCTTAACGATGGCATAATCGACCGAGGCATCGCTTATCCCAGTGCTGAATCCTGCAACATAAATATTGCCTGCCGCATCAAGAGCCGTAGCAATAACCACATCGTCGTCGAAGCCGGGTCCGTTGTACCTGACCGCCCCGTCCCCGGATGTGTTCCACAGCGGGACGCCGTTCGAATCATACTTGATCGTGGCATAATCCGACTCAGTGGCGCTTCCTCCCAGACTCGTTCCACTCACATAGACATTCCCGGATGAATCAACCGTGATGACTTCGGCGGAATCAGGGTTCACGCCGGGTCCCGGCCCGTTGTACCTGACCGCCCCGTCTCCCGATATGTTCCACTGAGGTACGCCGCTCGAATTGTACTTGATCGTGGCATAATCGTTCCCAGTGGAGACTCCCCTACTGAATCCCGTCACGTACACATTCCCCGAGACGTCAACAGTAATGTCCGAAGCCCGGTCGTAAGAATTCGCCGGTCCGTTGTACCTGACTGCTCCATCTCCTGAGGCGTTCCACTGCGGCGCACCGCTCGAATCATACATAATAGTGACATAATCGTCATCCGATCCAACTCCATCACTCGATCCTGTTACATAAACATTCCCCGATGAATCGACGGATAGGGCCCATCCGTAATCGTGCCCACTCCCTGTCGGTCCGTTGTACCTGATCGCACCATCTCCCGATGTATTCCACTGTGGACTCCCAATGGAGTTATACTTGATCGTTGCACAATCATACCCCGTGGAGGATCCAAGACTGTTTCCCGTCACATAGACGTTTCCGGACGAATCGATGGCGATTTCGTGGGCGTAGTCATCGCCCGATGCCGGGCCGTCATACCGGGCAGCACCGTTGTGAATACCCAAGCCACTCCACACTGGATTCCCGTTGGTGTCGTATTTGATTGTGGCATAATCGTTCTGTGATGCACCTCCCTCACTATATCCCGTCACATAGACATTTCCAGAGGAGTCCACAGCCATGGCTTCTATAATATCCCAGTCGTTTCCCGGGCCGTCATATGTGGCTTTCCAGAGTTGAGTTCCGCTGCTGTTGTACTTGGCCGTGAAGTAATCGGAGTGGGTACCGGACACTCCAGTGACATATGTGTACCCGGCGATGTAGATATTCCCTAGCGGATCCGTGGCCACAGCCACCGAGTAGTCATCCTTGTTCTCCGTTTCATTATTGTATCTCACCGCCCACTCCTCTATATCAGGAGTGTATTTCAACGTGCAGATTTCCGGAGATGGGCCTGCTGTGTTCATGTGTCCGGCGACAATGATGTTTCCTGATGGATCAAGCGCCAAAGCCATGGCCCAATCATTGGAATCACCAGGATTGAAGTGACGCCTCTCCCACAGATCGATTCCATCGCTGTCGTATTTGATCGTGGTATAGTCAGTATGCATGCCGCTCCCCTGACTGACACCTGTCACATAAACGTTACCGCTGTTATCTACAACAATGTCATGGGCCTCGTCGTTGTCACCGGATCCGACGTAAGGTCCATCGTATCTCACCGAGCCGTCGGTAGTAGTCCAGACAGTGATCCCGTTCGAATCATACTTAACAGTCGCGAAGTCATCATCCGTCCCGATCGAACGGCTTACTCCAGTGATGTAGACATATCCCGCAGAATCGACGTCGATGGCATAGGCTTCATCAGGCCCGTTCGCCGGGCCGTTATACCTTGCTGCTCCTAAATGGATCGATCCGCCGCTCCAAACCGTGTTGAGATCAGCATCGTACTTGATGCTGGCATAGTCCCTGTCCGTTCCAGTGCCATAACTACCGCCTGTCACATAGACATATCCTGAAGCATCTAGAACGAGGTCACGGGCACCGTCGTTGCTGTTTGGAGGACCGTTGTATCGAGCAACCTGAAGCTGGGCGCCAGTGGAAAGGTCATACTTGATCGTCGCAAAATCAGAAAAAGTTCCCGATCCATCACTTGTTCCAGTAACATAGACCCCAGAAGAGTTGACTGCAATAGCATTTCCATAATGACTTCCAGCCGCAGGATCGTACCTTGCCGCACCGTCGGTATATCCTGTCCAGGCTATATTGCCGTCAGAGTCGTATTTCACAGTGACAAAATCATAAATGCCGTCTGAACCCATACTCGCGCCGGTTACATATACGCCTCCTGATGAATCGACTGCCACATCGTGAGCAGCATCTCCTTGGCTGCTTGGCCCGTCATACCTTGCCACCCAGACGAGAACTCCTCCGCTGTCGTATTTGAGTGTAGCGTAGTCGGCACTCGTCCCACTTCCTCTGCTGGGTCCGGTCACATACACATTTCCTGCAGAATCCACCGCGATAGCTTGAGGGACATCACTACCATTGACAGAGTCGTTATTGTACCTGGCCTCCCAATCGATATTGCCGGAAGTGTCGTATTTGACTGTGTAGAAATCCTCCGAAGTCCCGCTTCCGATGCTCATCCCAGTTACATAGATATTTCCGTAAGCATCTGCAGCCACATCCTCGGCAACGGCTGCATTTGAACCCAGGCTGTATCTATTCTCCCACTCAACATCTGAAACCGGAGGGGGCGTACCAATAGTAAAGGGACTGCTGTCATCGGTTGATAATGGTGGATTGGAGGTGGCCCTTAAATCGTAATCAATTCCTGGATTAAAAATTTCTAAACCACTAAATGTAGCCACACCATTGACAACTGTGACGGTCGTTTGACCTGCTAGAACACCACTTCCTGGATTGTGGTTAATTGCTAAAGTCACCTCTGTAGAGTTATCTGAAGTCACGGTGCTTCCACCTGCATCCTGAACTTCGACGATGGGTTGTTGTGTCCAAGCCAAATCCGCAATTCCTCCTCCTGGATGCTGCGTAAAGACCAGTTGGGTAGCCGCCCCTCCTCCACTCACTACTCTAAAGCGATAATCCCAGCCGTATCCAGATGTGTAGACAATCATAAACCGTCCCACTCGGACGCCGTTTCCGTTATAGGCCCAGAGCTCAAATTCGTAGTGTTCACCTGCAGCGCTCACTGGCAGTGGGACACTGGCTTGAGTGATCGTGATGCCGGATATATTTGCAACCTCTTGAGGCGTACCGTTTGCCTTACTCACAACTACTTGATAATTTGCGGCTTCACTCAATGCTTCCCAATCAAACAAAACTGGAGACTCATGTTCATCATACACAGGACCGGGCCAAATCTGTTCAATTGTATTGTCAATCGGTCCGGAAAGTTGGATCACTTGTTCTACGTTTAAATTCTCACTCACAGATGCTTGTCCTGAAGGAACATCCAGGGCATATCTATAGCCATAAAATTCTCCAGGGTAAAGATCGCCATCAGGAGGTAGGGTGGTGTCGATGCTAGTAGTAATGGAATACTGATCTCCGGGAGGCACATTATAAATAGTATAGGCTCCAGTGCTTGTGTTGTATTCTGTCGTATAGTCACCAAGTGGAGTGCCCAAACCTTCTGAAGAGACAAAAAAGTCCGGTTCCACATTCGTTTTTCCTGTAACAGCCAGTTCATTATAGAGGACTGTCCCTGTGATCTTAGCATTGATATCAAACGCCGCGCTTGTATCTGTTGTTAGGCTCGGATTGGACGTGGCCTCTAATGTGTATCCAGATCCCACGTTATCGACAGAGAGGTCTGTAAAGGTGGCTACTCCAGCGGTTACTGTAACAGGATTTGTCCCTGAAAGGACTCCACTTCCAGGATTAGAGTCTATAGCTAGTGTGATCTCAGTGCTGTTGTCGCTTACGACTGTATTCCCCTGCGCATCTTGCACCTCTACGACCGGCTGTTGATTCCAAGTTGTATTCGCCGTGCCTCCTCCTGGCTGTGTGGTAAATTCAAGTTTTGTAGCCACACCAACGTCAATGATGGTTATGCTTAGTGGCAGTGTGTCGTCTTGTGGTGGATAACTGTAATCGACGACCTCTACAAAAAAGTCGAATTCTCCTAGAGCTGTGGGTGTGCCATCGATAACTCCATCTCTATGTAAGACAAGTCCATCAGGCAGAGGATCAGAACCTTGAGCCAGTCTCCAATGATATGGCACCGTTCCACCATCAGCCACAAGAGCTTGACTGTACGGTGTTCCGACATCTCCATCAGGAAGAGACGTTGTGCTCACTGTAAGATTTTGCCTGGCTAAAAGGATAACATCTGACAGGGGTGTTATTGCTCCTAATGTAACACCGACTGGAGTTGCACCTGCATACGAAGGACTGTCACTATAGAATTCGGAAAGGTAGGGAAGTTTGTTTTCATCAGTAAAGAACGCGAGCTTAACACTGCAGGTTGGAATTCTCGGGACAGAATAATATCCATCTGCATCGGTATAAGCAAAAGAAATCATGGCTTGAATTGTGCTGTCATAAGCATTGACTCGTACGCCTCCTATGCCTTGTGAGCCGTTTGTAACTCTGCCTTCGATACGTCCTCCATTATCGGCCAACACAGCACCAATGTTCTCCGATGTCTGATTCGACATGACTGTCACAACTTGAGCTGCAGTGTAGGAATTTTCATTGTTATACCATTCCACTGCCCAGTCCTCACGTGGAATCGTATAATAATTCGGTCGGAAGCGTACTTTTGCGGAGCCCACAGGCACACCGTCGACAAAATAATATCCCTCATCATCTGTATAGACATATTTTTGATAGTAGCCCCAACCGTCATTGTTAAAGATCCAGACTAGAACGTTTTCGATTCCATTCAATGAAGCGTCTGTGACTCTTCCACTTATTGCTCCTCCCTCAGTGAGTACAGCATCTTTACCGGGTGTTGTCAGGCCGACCTGGACTGTTACAGGATCTGAATCCTCAAATTCTGGATTGTTATCATACCATTCAGGTACATGATGCGTGTTGGGAGTATTAAACAATATTTTAACTTCACCTGGAGGGAGGTGATCCAATTGGTAATTGCCGTTGGCATCAGTCCAAGTGGCCACCAAACCAATCCGCGGAATCTGCCCACTCGGATAGTTATATGGAATGGTTTGAGAGGTATCATATGCGACGACTCGAATTCCTTCTATACCCGTGATTCCATCTGTCGTCACTGTTCCTGCGACACTTCCACCTTCCATGAGCTGGAAATCTATCCCTTGCGCCGGCTGGCTAGAATCAACATAAAAGGCATTCGCTTCATCAAAGGAATATCTATCGTTATACCATTCTATAGCATGATTTTCTGTCAATGAGCGAACATAGGCTTTGTAATACCCTGGGTGGAGACGAATTATCGAGTACTGCCCCGAAACGTCTGAATAAGCTGAACTTATAGAGTAACCATGTATGTCTCGGATCCGGATGTAAGCTCCTTCTATTGGTAAACCTTGAGCAGTCACTGTGCCACTTATAGTTCCGCCTAGTTCTAAGTAACCATTTACATTATCAATGTCATCGTCGGCTAGGACTTCTAGTACGGTGGCCAATGCAGAGGGATATGTGTTGTAAGGCCATGGATTATAGTATTCGGTGAGATAATTTATACCATCATAATAATCAAGTATAGGATATGTTATAAACCGGATTTTATAGTTACCTGGAGGTAAACTTATCCTATACTCTCCACTTGATGCATCCGTAAGGGTATTCCATCTTCTGAAACTGTCTTGATCAAAAACACTTACTCTTACATGTAGATGGCTAGTGCCTGAAGTATCCATTACTGTTCCATTGATGTGGCCAAGACCAAAGCTAGCGCTTACCTCAGCCGTCAGCGTATATGTATTCTGTAGGCCCCCTCCCCTGGTATAAGGCACGCGAATGTAGTAATTGCCTGC
Source organism: uncultured Eubacteriales bacterium (assembly GCA_964560275.1). Lineage (GTDB taxonomy): Bacteria > Acidobacteriota > Aminicenantia > Aminicenantales > Aminicenantaceae > JAUWVG01. Next base: position 18,695 of record CAZLLG010000012.1, read on the forward strand.
TGAGGATGTATTATAATAAATCGTTTCTGTATTGCGGCTGCTAAGACCGCCTACCAAATAATTTAAGCTATCAGCCAAGCCGACATTGATATCATTATCTAATTCTCCGGTGATTGTGACTTTTAAGTCCATATCTGCATCAACATAAATCTTGTACCAATCATCATCAAAAAGCTGCAAATCTGCATAGGTTCCGGCAGTGATAAGGCTTGCACTGGCGAAATCATCGTTTTCTTCATGAGCATCATCCACATCAAAAGGATTGCTTGCGCCTGTCCTCGTTTCGCCTTCGGTCTGGATCTGGACTCCTGTGTGTATAGAACTTATAGTGACATTTCCACTCCATACACCATTGGCAAAATTTCCTGTTGTTATCGGATTAATGGTCCCTGTTTGGGAAAGACTCAAAACGTTTGTTCCACTATAGCTGGTAACAGTATTTCCGCTTACATCTTTGGCTGTTATTTCGATTATGAATGAGTCATCTTGATTTTGCGGGCTGGATATGGTTCCGATATCAAAGTGATCTAAAGCACCGACAGCGGGAGGAGTTCCCGTATAGTTTTGTACAGACTGGTCGGAAGTCACATCAGTGTATGTCCTAGTGGAGGGTACAAATGTATATCCTGGTTTGGCAGGCGTCACCGCTCCAGACCAACCTGAATCCACATAACCTGTGTAGTAACCCACATCGTCTGTTATAACAGGATCGGTTGGATTTCCGGACATATTGGGTAATCCGACCAACTGAACCCCTTCGATCCCTGCTCCAGTGGATGTGATAACTCTACCTGAGATGGTATAACCTCCTGTGGCAGGAAGGATGTTGATCCACACCTCTTTGGTTACGATTTGTCCAATGCCATCGGTAACCTTAGCTTGAAACGAAAAAGTACCGGGAGTGCTGGGTGTCCCCCAGATTCTACCCGGTTTTGTCGGACCCGGATCAAGCTGCAGGCCACCGGGCAAACTGTCGAGTATGGCCCAGCTGTAGGGTTCTGTACCTCCCGATGCAGACATAAAAGCCTCATAGGGCACATTGACATCCCCTTGTGGTAAAATCTTTGTGTCTATCATAAAAGCCGATGAATCATCCGGGTAGGTGGTTATGCCCTGCTGGAGATCATCGGAGTTGCGTGCCGTGCCGGTTACGTGGATCCCAAAGTTATCCAACATATCGTTGGGATCGTTAAAATTAAATATCTTACCTGTGGCGGTTGTTACCATACCGCTCTGGCCCGGTTTCCACAGCCTGAGTATAACTCTGGCCTCAGCTCCAGGATCCAGAGAGAAGGTTGCATTCATGATGTCGGGATTCATGATGTCTGGATTAAGAAAATCGGCGTTCATGATATCAGGGTTCATGATATCGGGATTGATTATGTTTAAGACGAGATCGTGGTGTTCCTGTACTCCCAGCTCACAAGAGCCATCGCCGCTGTATTCATCGGGGGTCTTATAGATCTGGTAGATAAGAAGCTGAGCCTGGATACCTTCGGGCAGGGTTCCGTCTTCCTGGGCTGCGGTCGAGAGGGTTTTAAAGGTATAAACGGAGGAGGTATTGCCTGCATTTGTAACCATCCAGGCTACGTCAGTGAACCGGCCGGCCAATGGATCATCGATTGATGCATTCATAATATCAGGATTCATGATGTCGGGATTCATAATATCAGGGTTCATGATATCGGGATTCATGATGTCCGGGTTCATGATGTCGGGATTCATGATGTCCGGGTTCATGATATCGGGATTCATGATATCGGGATTCATGATATCAGGGTTCATGATATCTGGATTCATTATGTCTGGGTTCATAATGTCTGGATTGACATAGAGATTCATGATGTCGGGATTATGGATTTCATAATTCATGATGTCTGGATTCATGATATCTGGATTCATGATATCCGGGTTCATGATGTCTGGATTTAAAAAGACTTCACTGGCCAGGCCTTCGTGGACAATATCTCCATTTAGAGATTCGATTTCAGCCACCTCAACCCTTACTGTCTGGTCTTCGCTTTCCAATGGGGCATAGACAAAAACCGACCGCGATATAGAGGAACGAGGTGCGATATTTACATCCAGCCAGTCGACATCTTCAAATTCGAGAAACGAGGCCCGGCCATTGGCGGGTTGGTCGGCGATTGTCAGGCGAAAGCTTTTTGTCATATCGGTCGTATTTTTTACAAAGACGACAAAAGCCCGTGGAATATTTTCTCCGTCTGCTGTATCAACCAGCGTTCCAAGCGGCTTGGCATTGCCGGGTGAGCCGACAATGATTCCCTGAGTGATACGGGAAGTGTAGATATTCTGGTTCCTCATGCCTGTCTTTTTCCAATCGTTACAATAGTTATTGGTTTGGAAATTCTGATTATCTTGATAGGAAAAGGGTGGTGTGTAAAGAGTCCAATTACCGTCTAGAGGGGGACGTACATCACGGTTATCCGTCCAGGCCGTATGATAGACAGCAGAATTCGAGGACCGGGTGTTAAACTGCCATTCACCTGATTCATCCATCACGAACATGGGTGAAGGAGCGATATCGATATAATCCCCCATAAAAGGCCAAGACCCTAGTTTGAATAAAGGGTAATTAACGGCATTAAACTGAATCTGTTTAACAGAGTAGTCCTTTGTGATTTTATCACCTGTCAGGATAAAGGAGTAGCGGGAGACCTGTTTGGATGGACCAAATTGGGGTTTTTTTCCAGGATCGGCCTGGGCGATTCTTACATCGAGAGTGTGACGAGGTTCGCCGGCGATATCGTCTATGTACTCGGTGAAACGCTGTGAGAAGTCATTGCGTTGATCATACCAAAGAACCGTCAGCTTACCTGCCGCAAAGGTCAAAGACGGCATTATCTGATGCCCTTTTCCACTTGTATCGATCTTTCTGGCATTAGACCATTTTTTTCCATTGTAGGTTGACAGACGGATTCGAGATGCTTTCGAACCCTGTCTCTGAGACCAGGCCAGATAGACATAGCCTGAATCATCTACCGCAATAGAGGGATAGCTGTTTGTCCTGAAAGTCGCAGGAGAGGATCCCTGGTCAAAAGGATTAATGTTTTCTGCCACTTTATCTGCTGATGAAAAACTCCCAGGCCTGCCACCTCTATTGGATTTGGTGAAAAATATGGCATCGCTATTCTTGTTGCTATCGTCACTGTTGTCATCGCTGTCATCATCGCCACTGTCGTCATCGCTGTCATCATCGCCACTGTCATCATCGTTACTGTCATCATCGTTACTGTCATCAGAAATCGAGGCTTTTTTCTCTTTTACAGAAAACTGCCGCCAAGCCACATAGATGGTCCCGTCAATCGGATCTATACCTATAGTGGCTCCCTGATTTATCCCTTGAACAGTCTTTTTATTCCCACCCTTACCTGCAACACTCGCCTCTAATTGCCCTGCCGTATTCGCCCCATTTCCACCTATACGAAAAGAAGGCTCCCAGTACTCTCCGCAGTCAGTGGATCGAGCGAATCGAATTTCGCTTTGAACGGTGTCATCTGCATTTGTCGTAAAAACGCTGTAGGCCACATAAATGCTGGCTCTAGGGATAGATTGACCATCGATGATGATCCTATCGTCCATATCATGGGGCCTATCAACAGCCATCCATGGTTTGTCTATAAACTCTCCTCCAATGCCTTCAGAAATGATCTTTGTGCCCAGATACTTGATGCAGTCTTGTTCATTATCATTTTTTTCCAGGTTGTTGTTGTCGATAAAACGGGAGACAAAAAGCACTCCCTCCTTTGTATTGCGATCAAAGGCTATTCCACACATGTAGAATAATCCATTGGTTCCGGCACGCACGACCGGATCAGCGGCTGCAGTTATTACGTCGGGATTGAGTCCAGCTACAAAAACTTCAGCCCTGAAATCTATCCCATCTTGTGTGTAGTCTTGAGGGTATCCGGGATGAAGTGAAGTTATCCAGGATTGTCCTCCATCAAAGGACTTAAATATACCCAACCAGGGCTCTCGTGGTGGATTAGCCGTTCCATCCACATCCTGCCCAGGCGGATCATATTCGTCATTGACGTCTATGGTCCTGTAGTCGTTGGCTCCAGCCAGAATGTGGAGAGGATTGCGTGTGGAAACAGCTATGGAAGGTTCGTTTTGTCTCTGCAGCCATGGATCCCCGTAGGGCAGTTGAGTGCCCGGGACCATGTTGACATTACGCCCAGCCAATAAATCAACTGAAGTCTTCTTCTGAATATCGGCTTGGAAGGCAGCCATGGAGACAAATGCAAAAATGACCGTAAGAATGATTGAAAAGCGTCGGATATACATAGTTATCCCCCTGTATAGATCTTGAAATTGACAATTTTCGATTTTGTGTTGCAGGATAAAGCGACAAAAAAAATTTTGATAAAAAAAGAATCCCCTTTCATTCGGTTTTCCCGCTTTCAGGAGAAAAACAGCCGTTAAACGTATCTCCTTAATAATTTTCTACTAACTGTAACTTCTCCTGCTTCCTTTATACGCTAGATTAATTATCACACGAAATTTTTTGTGTCAAGAGATTATACACATAAATACTTAGTTATCATCGAGATAGGCACACTTTATATGTGTATAAATTTAGTGTATAAAATGTTGGAGAACCTCTAAAAAATAGAGAGATGGGAATTAGGGGATGTCTTTATCTACCGCCTATGCCAAATTCCTGGACGCGGTTATTGTCTCGTTCGACCACAAAGATCCGCCCCTGCCTATCGATGACGATGCTGACAGGATATCTAAACTGACCGTCCCCGCTGCCTTTGGTCCCCCATTTGGTGATGAATACTCCATTCGGGTCAAATTTCTGGATCCTGTGATTGTTCGAATCCGCAACATAGACATAATTCATACCATCGAGAAAAAGGCTCATAGGCCCAGAGAACTCTCCATCTCCAGTGCCTTCTCTCCCAAATGTTCCCTGAAATTGTCCTTCCGAATTAAACTTCTGGATACGAGCTCTATCGAGGACATAAACTTCATTATTCTGGCTAAAAGCAATAGACACAGGATTTACAAATTCACCGTTTCCTGATCCCCGTCTTCCCCATGTCTTTTTTAAAGATCCAGCTGTCGAAAATTTCATGATGCGGTGATTTCCCGAATCTGCCACATAAATGTCTCCGGCTCTGTCCACAGCAATCCCCAAGGGCGTATTAAAGGCTATCTCTCCGCTTACAGATTTGTCCCATTTATTCAAAAAAGTCCCAGTCTTACTGAATACGAAAATATTGTTGGTCTTGAGATCGGTTACATAAACAGCGCCCCTTCTGTCCACGGCAATGCCTGCTGGTGTTTTCACCTTTCTAAACTCTCGTCCCGCATCTCCCCAGCCAGGGACAATCCTTCCTGTGGCATCGAATTTTTTAAGACTGATGTCTGAGATATTCACAACATAGAAATTATTCTCGCTATCCAGGGCTATCCCCAACGGTTGGGAAAACATTTCGCTTGTCGGTCCTCCCCAATTTCGGCGGAATCCATATTTGTTGCCAGTCAGGGCAACATCGATTCTCACAGGATCAGGCCCGGCCGAAACATCGACAATTCCTTCCCATGAAGCATAATTATCTTTAATCAGGAACACATTGTGGTTTCCGTATGGAACCAAGGGAATTTCACAGTCCGAGACCATCCCTGTATCTTGTCCATCGAGAAACACTTTTACTCCTGGAGGATTGGTTTTAACATGGATACTTTTTCCTGCACTCTCCAAGACATATTCTTTTTTTGAACTAGGGAGCGTAAGAAAAATCTCTTCATTTATGGGTTTAAAACCTTCTTTTTCGATGTCCAGAACAAACTTTGGGATCGGAGTCCTGTACACCTCAGGCGAAAGACCGATTTCCTTTCCATCGATTCTGATAGTTGCTTCCTTTGGTTCAGTTGAAATTTCAAGGGAATATTCTGTAATCATACCTTTGTACTCATTTTCTGCATTTTGAACTAAAGCCATCACTTCGGGATCGATAAGATTGCGTGTCATCTCTTTGGCATAGGCGGGTTCCACTTCAAACATGTTCTTGAATTCTTTTAAGGCCGCGTAAAAGTCGCTCTGGTTCGAATAAGCAAGTCCCATCCAGAGATATATTTCGGAAGCTATTTGTTTTTGCCGCGAAACGTCTGAAATATTGAACGCTTTTGCGATCAGAGGACTGAGTTTATCTATGACGGTTTCAAGTTCTCTTTCCTGCCTGATCAGGGTTTTATTTTCTTCTATTTTGAGCTCGATTTCTGCGATCAACTCGGCCTGGAATGCTTCCTGGGCCACGGGGACTGCCGCATCTTCCGGAATATCTTCTCCGGTGAATTCTTCGACAAGCATTTCATGGATATAACCTGAGACCTGAACTCCTTCATTATCCATATAGACTTTATACCAGGAGCCTTCTTTTTCCTCGGCATCAAGAATTGTATTGAGAGCTACACGGGCCAAGGTCTGGCCCCCAATATCGGGGGTGCCTTTCATGCTGGCTCCATCGACAATGATTTTGACTTTTATTGGGGCTCCATGCAGTGTGATAAAGAATACACAAAGACAGAAAATCCAAAATATTTTTAATCTTGACTCAAACATTTTTGCAAACATATCTCATCTCCCATATGGTGATTATA
>CAZLLG010000013.1:0-25253 GCA_964560275.1 uncultured Eubacteriales bacterium
TCTTCAAAGCCAGGCCCCAAAAAGAAAATGACAAAGTACCATATGTTTAAGAGGGAAAAAGAAATCTTGGATGTTGATGTTTTGTCTGATGTGCTCAAAAAAGGGCAGTATGCAACAATTTCACTCTGTGAGAACAATAAGCCCTACATTGTCACCATGAATTATGGATATGATGAAAACAAAAAAGCTCTCTATTTCCACAGCGCTCTCAAGGGGCTTAAACTGGAAATCTTGTCTCAGAATCCAGGGGTTTGTGCCACTGTTATAGAAGATCACGGCTACAAAATGGATGAATGCAGCCATGCCTATCGATCTGTCGTCTTTTGGGGAACGCTCTGTGTCGTTGAGGAACTCGAAGAGAAAAAACACGGGATGGAGGTCCTCTTCAACCACCTTGAGAAAAATCCCGATCCCATAAGGGAGCGAAATTTTAAAACCGAAAGGGATTACAAAAAGGTCAACATTCTCCGTCTAAACATCAAAAAGATAACGGGCAAGCAGGGGACGTGATGTCCTCACTCCGAATCGGGATCGACAATTACGGCCTCGATCCCCTAGGTCTTAAACCTCTTGAAATACTGGAATGGGCCGCGGACAACGGCGCCGAAGGCGTGCATTTCTCTGGCTTGAGCCATCAATCCAGGGAGGGCGTTGATAAAACATATCTCAAGGATCTTGCCCAGGCCGCATTATCCCGCCGTATGTACATCGAGTGGGGGGGAGGACAGCATATCCCGTTTGACATGAATACCTGGGAAAGCACAGATATTGAGCCAGCAAACCGCAAGGCCGCTGAACAGGCTGAAATTCTGGGAACCCGCATCGTCCGTTCCTGCTCCGGTGGATTTATGCGGTGGTCGGATAAGAGCCCAATAACAGAGACTCTTCTTCTTGAAACCGCCTCTGCACTCCAATCTCAAAAACAGATGCTCAAGGATTTTAATGTTATCCTTGCCCTTGAAACTCACTTTGAGTTCACTACACAGGAACTGTTGAGACTGTTCGAGATATGTGAAGCTGAGCCTGGTGATTATTTAGGAGTGTGTTTTGACACCATGAATGTGATGACGATGTTGGAAGACCCGCTTGATGCATTAGAGAGGATCCTGCCCTGGGTTGTGAGCACTCATATTAAAGATGGGGCGCTTTTTCTCTCTCCAGAAGGAATTGTTGCTTTCCCCACTAAAATCGGGAAAGGCGTCATCGATTTTCCGAGTATAGCCGAATGCCTCAAGTCAAAGTCCGATGAGGTGGTTCTTTCTATAGAAGACCATGCGGGCCGCTATTCTATTCCCGTGTTCGATTTGAACTTTCTGGCCAAATTCCCGGACTTGACACTTCAAGAGTTTGTGAAACTCATTCATCTTGTTGATAAATCCCAAGCGGCAACATCAAAGGGAAATCCGGCCATCACCGAGAGAAAAGAATGGCCAGCTGTCTGCGAACTGCGGATGAGGCAAAACTTAAAAAATCTGAGAAAAATACTGAGCTAAAACTCCGGATCCCCTACCACAACAAGTCTTTTTGTCAAAACGTCTTCGCCATTCACGACAAGTGTCACCCTGAATGCACCGTGGTCCACTACGGATCCAGATCTCTGTCTTCCCTGTGTGGACTCTCCTCTTCTCCGAAGATTCCAGAAGTATTTCTGTAACCCTTTTGTCTTTTTTCCTCGCGCCTTCTGAAGCACGGTTCCTGCCATATCTTTGATCACGATCGAAACAGACTCTGCCTCATCTTTCAGGTAGTAATAGATGTTTGCTCCAATAGGAGGGTTGCCCACTTTTGCAAATTCTCCATAGCTAGGGCCTCTCCTCTCGAATCTATTCCACTTGATTGTCCTCTGGATATCAAAGAGATAGGCGTCTTTATCGAAGATCTCTGCGCTGAATTCCTTGAAGGGGAAGATGTCCGCAATGTAAATGCCCCGGCCGTAGGTGCCCACTGCCAGATCCCGCTCTCTCTTCTGGATGTCCAGGTCCATGATGATCACATCGGGAGCGGACGAGGACATCTCGGTCCAACTCTGTCCTTGATCTATTGACACAAAAATTCCGTAATCTGTGGCCATGTACAGAACTTGAGGATTATCCGGATCTTCAACGATATCATTGATCGGGTTGTTCATCCCTTGGCTGATGTTGTCCCATGTTTTACCCATGTCTCGTGTGATATAGAGATAAGTTGTGTCTTCATTGTGTGTTCTGTATCCGGAATAGGCCACATAGCACGTTTCAAGGTCAAAAGCAGAGGGAGTGACTCTTTTGACCCAATGGTCATAGGGAATCACAGCACCCTGAATGTCCTTTTTTTGTGTGCCGTCTGTGTTGTAGAAATTATAGGTGATATTCTGCCAGCTGTGGCCTCCATCCGTGCTCAACTGCAGGTTTCCATCATCCGTTCCTGCCCAGTAAACTCCGGGCTCAACTGGAGACTCAGCAAATGTATATATGGTCCCGTACTGAAGGTTGGTCAATTTCGAAAGCTCGATTCTCTCCTGGTCGTTTTTGGAGAGATCGGGACTTATGGTCTGCCAGGTTCCCGAATCTCCATGGCTTTTGGACATGTGCACATACTGCGAGGCAATGTAGACAATGCCGGGATTGTGCGGAGAAAGCACAATCGGAGAATCCCACTGGTACCGCTGGGGAGGCTTTCCAGCGGCCCGCTCCTCTGCAGTGTTTCTATAGGACAGTCCGATCATTTCGCCGGTCTTCAAGTTCATCCGGCGTGAACTTCCGAATTGGCTTTCAAAATAGATATATTCAGGATTCCACCAATCTCGAACAGCGTAAAAACCGTCTCCGGTTGGCAGGTAAGTCCAATCTGCTTGAAAAACTCCATAACTGTTCCTGTTTTGTGATGGTCCGATCCAGCAGCCGTTATCCTGTGTGCCTCCCATGACATTGTAGGGCATCTCGTTGTCGACAGAAATATCATAAAACTGCTGTGCACTGATGGTGTCTTTCTGTGACCAGTGCTTGCCGCCATCCCATGTTTCGGAGACACCGCCGTCGTTGCCATTGAGGATGTGGTTTGAATTTGTGGGATCGATCCACACGACCCGTGTGTCCACATGACTTTTGTGGTTTCCTGTCCAGGCTGTATTTTTGAATGTTTTTCCCCCATCCTTAGACACTTTGACCATCACGTCAGCCAAATACAGAGTCAAATCATCATTGGGATCGATGGTCATCCTCCCGTAGTAACCGGCTGTGGCGCGATTGATCGGGACGCTTCCACCAAGCTGTTTGTATTCTGTTTTGCGTGTCCAAGTTTCTCCCTGGTCTTCCGACTTGTAGATCACACCGGTTTTTTTGACTGGTCCCATCATCTGCAGTGCATCGGCATATATGATTTGGAGGATATGCCGGTTTAAAACTTGAGATCTTCCCTTTGGAATCTCTTTTCCTTCGGCTGTCTCTTCTTCCGCTTTCTTAAGAACCTTTTCGATCTCATGGATGCTGTCAAGAACATCCGCATTCTTTTTGTAGACGTCTTTGGCCTTGGTGTTGAGATCGTTTATGTCCACTCCAAGATTTGTCAAAAAAGATTCGTCCTTGATTAATTCGTTGAGTTTTTCCACCAGTTTGCTCTCGGATTCTGCGGTGAGTGGATCAAATGTAATCATTCGGGATATAGCTGGAGGTATCTTATAGGATTTAAATTTTGCGAAAGAAAAACCATCCTTAAAAATCCGCCCTTCTCTGAAATTATTCACATTTTCTCTTTCGTTCAGTCCAAGATTGATATCTTCATCCAGCCTCACATAGACAATGTTCGGATTCCTTGGCGAGATAACCAATCCGGCGCGTCCGGTCTTGATATCCATAGGGATGCCGTTTGATAATTTTTTCCACGTTGCCCCTCCGTCAGTGCTTTTGTAGAGATGGTTTCCCTCCTGTCTGTCAATGAAGGTCCATGTTCTTCTGTACGTTTTGTACGCATAGGCGATAATGATATCGGAGTTAGTTGGATCGATCACAAAATCACCCACTCCCCGGTCTTTCAAATCGAGGACTAGAGCCCAATTTTGTCCTCCATCAATAGACTTATAAAGCCCTCGCTGGCAGTCCATTTCGTTATCGTAGAGTTTTCCTTCAGAGGCGACATACACGATATCGGGATTTTTGTGGTCGATTTTGATTTTGGATATGATAAAGCTTTTTTCAAGTCCAACCAGCTCCCAGGTTTTTCCTGCGTCAGTGGATTTCCAAACCCCGTTTCCGTGAGCAGTCGAACGGGCATGGTGGGCCTCTCCTGTTCCGAGGTAGAGGATATTGTGGTCGGAGGGAGCTACGGCGATGTGCCCCATACTCATATTGCCGTACTTGTCGAAGATTGGCTCGAAATGAATCCCAGCATCTTCTGTCTTCCAGAGTCCCCCCGTAGCTGTGGCCACATAGTACACCACGTTCTGTCCTTCAGGGACGGCCACGTCCGTGATACGGCCTGAAAATGTGAACGGCCCGATATGGCGCCAGCTAAAAACATCTAAATCTTTGGTTGTCACTGGATTCTGGGCTTGAATAGACAATCCGCTGGTCACAACAAAAACTAAAAGCAAACTTATCCTAAATAAAAATTTGAATGGTGATTTATGCATAATTCCTCCCATTTTAAAAAGGCTTGATTTGAATACACATTTAAGAAATCCCCTTATACCACCCCCCGATAAACCTGTCAAAGATTAAAACCCCGGAGAGCATGCATCCCCATTTCTATGATTTATTCTGAGTTCTGGGAACTGGTCAGGCATGATGGAGAAATCCGCCCCCTAGGAAAAAACGCAACGTGATTTCTCATCACTTTATAGAATTCATTCTTGAAATTATGGAAATGAGGATGCTTTCAACTGAGTTTGAATTTCAAGGGCTTGCGTGAAGTCGGCGATGATATCTTCTGTGGATTCAATCCCCACTGACATACGGATCAAACTGTCCGAGATGCCGATGCTGGCACGGTCTTCTGGAGACATTCCTGAATGAGATGTGGCTGCGGGCCGTGTCAAAAGAGTTTCGATCCCCCCCAGGCTTGGTGCAATAAGAGGGATATGGGTGTTGTCCATGAACCGTATTGCTCTGTCTATTCCGCCTTCTATCTCAAAACACAGCATCCCGCCGTATCCGTCGAGCCATTCCTTTGCCCAACTGTGTCGCGAGTAGCTTTGAAGTCCCGGGTAATTCACGTGTTTTACAGCTGGGTGGTTTTCAAGAAAATTGGCAATTTTTTGTGCACTCTCGTTCTGGTGCCTCACGCGCAAAGCCAGGGTTTTAAGACCCCGATGGAGCAAAAAACAGGCATGAGGATCCATCGTTCCTCCGAGATGATTGAGCTTATGTGTGATCTTTGTTAGCAGATCGGCGCTTCCGATAACAGCCCCACCCACAATATCGGAATGACCGTTGAGGTATTTTGAACAGCTGTGAAGCGAGAGATCAAAACCCATTTCTATAGGTCGGAAGTTGATTGGAGTGGCAAATGTGTTGTCGATCAGAGAGGCCAATCCAAACTCTTTGGCAAATGCAGTGACGGCGCTAAGATCGACCATCTGAAGCAGAGGATTGGATAATGTTTCGACATAGATGGCTTTTGTGTTTGGTTTGATTTTGTCTTTCCATGACAAAGGATCCGAACCGTCGATGAAATCGAAAGAGAGACCGAAGTCATTAAAATAGGAATTTATAAAATCGTGTGTCCCTCCATAGAGGCAGTCCTGGATGAGAAGATGATCTCCCGCTGACAGAAGAGTGAGAAGGCTGGTTGTGATGGCCGCCATGCCGCTGGCTGTGACCAGTGCGGCTTCTGCATTTTCCAGGGAGGCGAGTTTTGTATGTAGAGCCTTGTGATTGGGCGTGTTATTCAGCCGGATGTATGGAATGTCATGATAGTTAGCTCCACCTTCGGTTTCGTACATTGCGGTTTGAAAGATCGGAATACAAACTGCGCCCTCGATCCTCGGCTCCGGTTCACCGGCATGGATTAATTTGGTTTCAATGTTTGTATAAGTTTTACTCATAATTTTTCACTCCTTGTGCGAATTCTATGTAAAAGTCCTCTCTTCTGGCAAGTTCTTTACCATCCTTTTGTTTTTTCGATCAATCCAGCCTTGCTAGAAGCGAAGCGGTTCTGTTAGATTAGAGATGAAAGACAGGGCCATGTTTCAGATAAAAGACCTGAACTATTCCATTGGAGAGCGAAAACTCTTGAGTGAAGTGAACTGGGCCGTGCAGCCCGGTCAGCGTGTGGCTTTGATTGGCCCAAACGGAGCCGGCAAGACAACTCTGTTCCGGATTGTGACGGGTGAAATTGAAGCGCATTCGGGAACAATGTTGAAGCCAAAAGGTTTTCGTATCGGTTATCTTCCTCAAGAAGAAATAGTCGTGTTGGGTGATACTGTTTTGGGGACCGTCTTGGAGGGCCAGAAGGAAATCTTAGGGCTTGAGAAAAAAATTGACGAACTTCACGTCGCCTTGGACAGCTCTACGCAGGAAAAAGATAAATTATTGGATCAACTGGGGACCGCAGAACACCGCTTTGAAGCACTGGGAGGTTACCGTCTTGAAACCGAGGCTAAAACCATCCTATCTGGTCTTGGCTTTTCTGAAAAAGATTTTTCCAGTCAGATATCGAACCTCAGCGGGGGTTGGAGAATGCGGGTTTACCTGGCTAGGCTCCTCATCCAAGAACCGGACATGCTGTTGCTTGACGAGCCCACCAACCATCTCGATCTTCCAGCTTTGGAATGGTTGGAGCTGTATCTCCTCCAATTTTCAGGGAGTGTAGTGGTTGTTTCTCACGACCGTTTTTTTATCGACCGCTTAGTTCGTGGAATTTATGAATTGGACCGCGGTCAGCTGGTCTACTACTCTGGAAATTATCATGCCTATGAGCAGCAAAAAAGACAGAGAGAAGAACTTCTCAGAAAAAAGTGGGAGGAATTGAGAGAGGAGAGGAAGAGACAGGAACGGTTTATCGAGCGTTTCCGGTATAAAAACACAAAAGCCTCCCAGGTCCAGAGCCGTATTAAACATCTCGAAAAATTAGAGAGTATCGAAATCCCGCCTCCGCCGCGCCAGCTGGATTTTAACATTCTGGTCGAGATTCAAAGCTACAAGGATGTGTTGAGGATTACGGATATGTCTTTCCGCTACACGGAGACGGAGACGGAGAAGGACGCGTGGGTGCTGAAAGATCTGAACTTTTTTATAAGCCGCGGAGAAAAGGTGGCCCTTGTCGGTGTCAATGGAGCTGGGAAGACAACACTGACAAAACTGATCACAGGACAGATCCTTCCTCAAAAAGGCCGTGTCGATCTTGGGAAGAGAGCACACATCGGGTATTATGCCCAGCACAGAATTTCTGATCTGGATTTGGAATCCACAGTTTATGATGAAGTGCTAAAAACAGCTGCCGATAAACATATTCCTCGGATAAGAGAAGTGCTGGGTGTGTTTCTAATGAGTGGAGATGACGTGACTAAAAAGATAAAAGTTTTGTCCGGAGGAGAGAAAGCCCGAGTATCGCTGGCCAAAATCCTCCTCTCCCCTGTCAATTTTCTTATCATGGATGAGCCCACAAACCATCTGGACATGCCGTCCATCGAGGCTCTTGAATCCGCATTAGACAAGTATAAAGGCACGCTCCTGATGATTTCCCATGACCGGTATTTTTTGGATAAACTGGTCAACCGCGTGGCTGAGGTCAAAGACAGACATCTTGAAGAATATACAGGTAACTATTCCTACTACCTTGAAAAGAGAAATTTTTATTTGGAAAGCAAAACATTGACCGAAGACACCACAACACATAAGATCGTGAGCCGTAAGACCAAAGAACAAAAGAGGGCCGAGGCGGAATCCAGGCAGGCCGTGAGCAAAAGACGCAATTCGCTTCAGAAGGAAGTCGATTCCCTCGAACAAAAAATCAATACAATGGAAACACGAAAAATCGAAATGGAACAACTGCTTGCCAGGCCTGAGACCTATAAAGACAGTTCTTTCTCTGTCAAACTCCAAAAGGATTATGCGTCCATAAAAAAAGAGCTGGAAAAATGTTATAAAAACTGGGAATCCGCCAGACTCAAACTCGAAGATCTTTTAAGCCTGCTGCCCTGAACATCTCTCTTTCCATTTAAAAAGTTGTCAGCCTGTCAAAATTCTGTTTAAATGACCTCAATCGATTTAAAATTATGGATGCTTCAAAAAGTCAAGCACTAACAAAAAAAAAGATATTCATCTTTTGGCTGCCCCTGGCGTCGACTTGGCTCATGATGGCTTCGGAAGGACCTTTCCTGGCAGCTATTATTGCCCGCCTGAACGCTCCCAAAATCAACTTGGCTGCATACGGCGTGGCCTTTTCTATCGCACTTCTGGTGGAAGCACCGATCATCATGCTTATGAGCGCATCCACAGCCCTGGTTAATGACAGAGATTCTTATTTAAAGCTGAGAAATTTTGCCTATGCTCTAAACGGCATCATCACATTGATCATGCTTTTTGTGCTTTTACCTCCTGTGTTCAACTTGATCACCAGAAATCTGATGGGACTTCCTGAGGATGTCGCCCGTCTCACATATCTTGCAACAGCCATTATGCTTCCCTGGCCGGCTGCCATAGGATTCCGCCGTTTTTATCAGGGAATTCTCATCAGGAGCCACCTGACTCGCAGAGTGGCCTACGGTACTATTCTCAGACTGGCGACGATGGCCGCAACAGGTTTGGTTTGTTATATATTTTTTCAACCCCACGGGGCGGTGGTCGGGGCATTAGCTCTCTCCGTGGGAGTGACGGTTGAAGCCGTGGCCAGCCGCATCATGGTCCACTCCTCGATCAGAAAACTACTCGCTTTAGATCCAAATCCGCAGGGATTGCAGCGGTTGCACACCAAGAGCATTATAACTTTTTATTATCCTCTCGCTTTGACATCCATACTCAACCTGGGAGTGTTTCCGATGATGACTTTTTTTATGGGACAGAGCCGGATGGCCCTGGAATCTCTCGCCGTCCTTCCTGTGATTCACTCGCTGGTTTTTATTTTTAGGAGTATCGGGCTTTCATTTCAAGAAGTAGGCATTGCTCTTCTCGGGGAAGATTTAAAAAATTTTGAACCGCTAAGGAATTTTGCCATTTTAGTCGGATTGTTTATTCTTGCATTATTCTCTATCGTGAGTTTTACTCCTCTGTCCTTTCTCTGGTTTAACAATGTCTCCGGACTGTCATTAGAGCTTTCAAAGTTTGCCCTGATGCCCACCAGAATATTGACATTAACACCGGCTCTTATGGTCGGGCTCACCTTTTTAAGGGCGATCATGGTCAACAGCCGAAAAACCAAACAGATCACCCTTGCGACAGCGATTGAGCTGATGACAGTCATCGTGTTCCTTGTTATTACTACCCAGATATTTGGCATGATAGGAGCTGTGGGTGCGGCCGTATCTCTAGCCATCGCTCGATTGCTGGCTAACGGCTATTTGCTGTTTCCCTCGATTAGGGTCATAAAAGCTAGAGTATCTAAAGATTAACAACTATTTAAAATCATCCCATTATCTCTTTGAACATCTGCACTTATATCTTCCATCGGCCACTTGATAGGACCCTCGGATAATACGGTTCTTTGACCAGAGGAAAAGGCAAAAAATCTTAAGTGTTCTTGAAATTAAGTTTTACGGTATCATTTGTTGTTTTTTTTTCTTTTCCTTCTGTTTTGAAATGAGCGAGAACAACTGTGATGTTATCGTGACCGCCTCGTTTATTCGCGGCTTCTATGAGTTTTTGGCATATCTTCTTTTCGTTCCAATGTTTTTTGAATATTTTTAGGATTTCCTTTTCATTGAGGAGAGAGTGAAGGCCATCACTACTCAAAAGAAGATAGTCTCCTGACATGGACTCAAGTTTATAAATGTCAACGTTAGTTTCACTATGCAAACCGAGAGAACGCGTGATCAGATCTTTGTATGGCGAGTTTTTAATGTCTTCTTCGGAGAGATCTCCCCTCTGCAACTGATCGTTTTTCCAATTGTGATCCAGGGTGATTTGTTGGATGGTTTTATTTCTGATCAAATATGCCCTGCTGTCGCCAACATTGCTCACGAAAGTTTTATTTTCGGCTATAAGGGCTGTCACCAGAGTCGAGCCCATTCCCCTCAAATCATTATCCTGAGAAGCCTGAAGAAAAATTTCATGATTTGCTTTTTGAACACAATTTTCGAGGATCATGGGAAAATCAGCTTCTGGCATCTTTGCACCATCGAATTGCGACAAGGCGCTTTTTCTTAAGGTCTCGATGGCAATTGCGCTTGCGATCTCCCCTCCTGTATGCCCTCCCATACCATCAGCCACGGCCATAAGATATTCAGGCTGTTGATTGCTTTGAAAAGAGAGGCAGAGATAGCTGTCTTCATTATTGCTCCTCTTTTTTCCTATGTCGGTCTGTCCAAATACATCAATAAACATTTTATCTATCGTTTTTTAATTGTTTCTCTCGTATCGAAATTCCCTGTCTCTTAAGTTCAAGAGCAGTTTTAGGAATATATCGTAGTATTTTAAAAAAAATGATCACTTCAGGTCCTGTTCATTCTCTTTTAAACCGTATCGCTGACGCACCCACTTCTATAAGATCATTGTTTTTGAGAATGACAGGATCTGTCACTATCTCTTGATTCACCTGAGTTGGATTTGTTGTGCTTTCATTGCTGACTGAAAATTCTTTTGTAGTCCTGTCATAGACAATGGAAGATTGTTCTTTGGAAACGGTATCATCTGATAATTCAACATCGTTCTTTCGGGATCCTCCTCGGCCGATAGTGGTGACTTGTTTACGGAGCGTATATGTTATTCCCTTATCTGGCCCTTTTTCAATCAAGAATTCGGCTCTGAGGCTCTGAAAAGCGCGAGTTTTTGCAGGTTCCGGTGCGGCTGACTTTGTGGCTCTTTGGGATTTGGTCAACATAACGACAAGAATGATCAATAGAGCTATGCACAAAACACCAGCCCCAATGAGTAAAATAATCATTCATTCCATCTCGATGGCTTTTCTCTTTAAAAAATCTATAACTTAGATAGGAAATTGTCAATGAGAAAAAAATGTCATGAATTAAACTGTTTTTTGAGAGCAGAATATGGATAATATATCTAGATGGATGGAGGCTGGATGTGACGGAAATAAAACGAAGAGAATTTTTAAAGGCATTAGGGACTACGGCATTCACTTTGTCAATTCCGGGTATTGCTGCTCTGTCTTCTAGCTGTAGGCCGGGCACAAGCTCAAAAAAGCCCAATATCATTCTTATACTTGTTGATGATATGGGATGGACAGATGCGGCCTGCTTTGGCAGCCAGTACTACGAAACTCCCAATATTGATCGCTTGGCCAGGGAAGGCATGAAGTTTACCGACAGTTATGCCTCCTGTGCGGTCTGCTCGCCGACGCGGGCATCAATCATGACAGGGAGATATCCGGTCCGGATGGGGATTACGGACTGGATCCGTGGCAGCTTTCAGGGTGGGAGAGTACCCCTGGATGGGAAAAATCCAAGTGGATATGTGGGCAATGAGGATAGGAAGCTTCTCTGTCCTCAAAATGCACGCTGGTTGGAGCTGGATGAGATCACAATGGCAGAAGTGCTCAAGCCGGCTGGTTATGTGTCCTGCCATATTGGCAAGTGGCATTTGGGTTTTACAGAATGGTATCCGGATAGACAAGGCTTTGATTACAATATAGGAGGGTGTGACTATGGGCAGCCTCCAAGCTATTTTGATCCATACTACAGAAAAGATCATGGTTTTATTCCTACTCTCCAACCAAGGAGAGTCGGGGAGTTTCTCACTGACCGTGAGGCCGATGAAGCCATTCGTTTTATTGAGGACAACAAAAAACAGCCGTTTTTTCTCTACATGGCTCACTATGCCGTTCATACACCTCTTGAAGGAAAAAACGATGTAGTGAAAAAATATGCTTCGCGGCCGCCGACCAATCAGGACAATGCCACCTATGCCGCCATGGTTGAAAGTGTGGACGATTCTGTCGGGAAAATCCTGGATAAACTCGATGAACTGGGAATCGAAGAGGATACACTTGTGCTGTTTACATCCGACAATGGAGGATATCTGGGAGCTACTCACAATGCGCCTCTTCGTTCAGGGAAAGGATATCCCTACGAGGGAGGAATCAGAGTGCCCCTGGTTGTCCGATGGCCCGGCAAAATCGAATCCGGATCTGAAGACAAAACTCCGGTCACCAGTGTCGATTATCTGCCGACTGTGTGCGAAGTCGCTTCCATACCGATTCCGGATGACCGGCCTATCGATGGATTGAGTCTTCTGCCGCTGCTGACTCAAAAAGATTCGCTGAAGCGGGACGATATTTTCTGGCATTTTCCCCATTACCGCGGTGAAATATTTCCGTACAGCATCATCCGCAGCCAGAATTGGAAGCTCATCAAACGTTATGATGGACGAACATATGAACTGTTTAATTTAGATGAGGACCTTTCGGAAGAGTTTGATGTTTCTGATAAGTATCCGGAGAAAGTCTTTGAGCTGAATCAAAAACTCGAGGCATGGCTTTTGGAGACCGGAGCTAAAATGCCCAAACCCAATCCAGACTATAAACCTCCACTTTAAAGATGAAATGATGCATGATTAAATCCCTGGATTCAATTTTAATTAAACCGGCTGGCCCGGACTGCAACATGAACTGCACCTATTGTTTTTATCTGGAGAAGGCAGAGTTTTTTACAGAGACAAAAGTTCACCGCATGACAGAAGAAACACTGGAAGAAGTGACGCGGCAGTTAATGGCCCAGCCTCTGCAGCAGTTTTCCTTTAGCTGGCAGGGAGGTGAACCTTCTTTGATGGGACTGCCTTTTTTCGAAAAGGCGGTTGACCTTCAGCAAAAGTATGGGCGTGGACAGACTGTAGGAAACGGTCTGCAGACGAATGGTTTTCTTATCAATCAAAAATGGGCTGAATTTCTCAAAACATACAATTTTTTAGTCGGTCTATCTCTGGATGGACCCCAACACGTCCATGATAAATACCGTTTTTTGCCGAATGGGAAAGGTTCCTGGTCCCGTGTGGTCAGCAGTGCCAAGCTTATGCTCGATGCGGGAGTGGCCGTAAATGCCATTTCTGTTGTCAATGATTATTCCGTCCGGTTTCCCGAAGAGATCTATGACTATTTTAAAGAAATGGGCTTGGAGTACATGCAGTTTATTCCTTGCGTAGAGACAGATCCTAAAGATCCCTCTCAACTCGCTCCATTTTCTGTTTCGGCAAAGAGTTTTGGCTCTTTTTTGTGCCGGCTCTTCGATCTGTGGATGTCTGATTTTAAAGAGGGAAAGCCAAAGACATCGATCCGCTTTTTTGATTCGGTCTTTTACGGCTATGTCGGGATGCCTCCACCGGAATGCACTCTTTTAGAAAAGTGCGGGAACTATATTGTCGTCGAACACAATGGGGATGTCTTTTCCTGTGACTTTTTTGTCGAGGAAATGTGGAGATTGGGCAACGTGTTGGACGGCAGTTTGGTCAATATGCTCAATTCCAAGAAGCAAAAAGACTTTGGGGAGAACAAGAAAGCTCTGCCAAAAGCCTGTTTGGACTGCGAGTGGCTTCTGCACTGCCGAGGAGGATGCACAAAAGACCGCATGCGCGATCCTAGAGAAAAAAAACTCAGTCATTTTTGTGCGGCCTACAAGATGTTTTTTCAACACGCAGATTCCCATCTAAAGAGAATTGCTTCAGAATGGAAGGAAGAACAGAACCGGGAAATGTTGGCCCGGCAGCAGGAATATTATAATGAACAAGCTGAAAAAAAGAAAAAGGTCGGACGCAATGATCCCTGTCCGTGTGGGAGCGGTATGAAACACAAGAAATGCTGTGGAGGAATTTGATTTTGTCTTCGTTTCAAAGGTTTTCCTTCCCTACAGGAGCTGAACTACTGGACAAAGCCGCACAGCTTGGAATCGATTTACCCTATACAGAAGATATCTCCGCACTTTTTGAGAAAAAATCAGTGGCATCCAGGACTATTCCCAATAGTTTCGCCGTACATCCAATGGAGGGGTTTGACTCCTCTATTGACGGTTCTCCAAGCGATAGGGTGGTTAGGCGCTATTTGCGTTATGCATCAGGAGGAAGTGGATTGATCTGGTTTGAAGCCGCGAGTGTTGTGCCTGAAGGAAAATCCAATCCTTATCAGATGATGCTGACCTCGTACAACCAGAAACGGTTCAGCCAGCTCATAGAAGAAATAAAGAGTTCTGCGCGTCAAGCTTTTGGAGTCAAACATGATCTGTTTTGTGTGCTTCAGCTGACCCACTCGGGCCGTTTCTCCAAGCCGAATGGCGCCCCAAAACCTCAGGTTGCCAGGCTTATTCCGCAGATGGATAGAGATGAATCGTCAATTAAAATTCTCTCGGATGCCGAAATAGATGTTCTCAAGGAAAAATTTGTGGAATCGGCTAAACTTGCGTATTCTGTCGGTTTTGATGCCGTAGATATCAAAGCCTGTCATGGTTATCTGGTCAATGATTTTCTAGCTTCGTATACGAGACCAAACAGCAAATATGGGGGAAACTTTTTAAACAGAACACGTTTTCTCCTCGAGACTATCCAGGATATTCATTCTGAAATACCGGATCTTGTCCTGTCTGTGCGCCTGAATATCTACGATGGACTGGGTTTTCCCTACGGTTTTGGCATGTCTTCTGATGGATCTCTGGATGTCGATCTGAAGGAACCTAAGCAACTTATAGATAAATTGGTTGAAAGAGGTTGTTCTCTTCTGAATTTGACATTGGGAAATCCCCATAAAAAACCGCATCTCGGGCGTCCGTACGACCGCCCTCTTTTTTTGTCCGCTGTTCCGAGTGAACATCCACTCATAGGTGTGGAACGGCTTTTAAGGCTTACCGGGCAAATTCAAAAAACTTTTCCCGATATCCCATGTGTGGGTACCGGTTATTCATGGCTGAGGCAGTATCTTCCTCACGTTGGTGCAGCGGCCTTAGAAAGAGGAGACGTTTCGTTTATCGGCTTGGGGAGGAGTTCGTTTGCCTATCCTGATGCCCCAAAGGATTTAATGGAAAAAGGATTTTTAAATCCAAAAAAGGTATGTGTCTCATGTTCGTGCTGCAGTGAGCTGATTAGAGCAGGTCATTCGACCGGATGTGTGGTTCGAGACAAATCGATCTATGCGAAAGAGTACAGAGATTTTTTCGGAAAAGGGGGGGGAAGATGAAATCCTCGGTTCTAGAGATTGCTGGTCAGACATGTCCCTGTTTTTCTGTCAACACCTTGATTATTGGCAGTGGAGCGGCCTCTCTTAACGCCGCCCTGAGGCTGTTCGAGTCCGGACAGAAAGACATCGTGATTGCCACAGAAAGTTGGGGAGCTGGAACATCCAATAATGCAGGCTCGGATAAACAGACCTATTATAAACAGTCCCTATCCGGACACGAGTCCGATTCACCGATTCAGATGGCCGAGGATCTTTTTGCTGGAGGTTCCATGCATGGCGACATCGCATTGTGTGAAGCCCAAAATTCGCTATTGGCATTTTTTTATCTTGTCAGCCTGGGCGTTCCTTTTCCTCACGACCGATTTGGTGGTTATGTGGGATACAAAACAGACCATGATCCTCTGGGCCGAGCGACATCTGCCGGACCTCTCACGTCCCATCTCATGTTTGAAGCTCTGGCAAGAGAAGTGAACAAAAAAGGAATTCCAGTTCTGAATGACCATGACATCATTGCTTTACTCACCCAAAAAAAAGAAGGCGATTCACATGTGATCGGGGCTGTGGCACTCGACAAGACAGAACTTGCTGCGGGCAATCTGGGTTTGGTCCTGTTCAATGCGGTGAATGTTGTTCTGGGAACAGGAGGGCCTGGTGGAATCTACAGGATGTCTGTCTATCCGGAGAGCCAGGCGGGCTCTCATGGTCTGGCATTATCTGTTGGGGCAAAAGGCCAGAATTTGACCGAATCCCAATTCGGCTTGGCCTCCGTAAAATTCAGGTGGAACCTTTCTGGAACTTATCAGCAGGTCATACCTCGTTATGTATCCACGGATATGGATGGCAGAGATGAAGAAGAGTTTTTGAATGCATATTTTCCAGACATGGGGACCTTGGCGACCGCGATATTTCTTAAAGGCTATCAGTGGCCGTTCGATCCCAGAAAAGTGAGAGACTTTGGTTCCTCGCTGATCGATATTCTTGTCTATCAAGAAACCGTGATTAAGGGGCGGAAAGTTTTTCTTGATTACACGGCCAATCCGACCGGAGGCAGCCGTTTCGCTGCTTTTTCTTTTGACGGACTTGCGGATGAGGCCTATAAGTACCTGAAGAGGTCCTCGGTCTTGTTCGGTACTCCGATCGAGAGATTAAAAGTCATGAATTTACCAGCCGTGGATCTCTTTAAAAGGAACGATATCGACCTTGAACAAGAATACCTGGAGATTGCCGTCTGTGCTCAGCACAGCAACGGTGGACTGCAGGGAAATGTCTGGTGGGAATCCAACATCAAACACCTGTTTCCCGTTGGTGAGGTCAACGGTTCTCATGGGATTTATAGGCCGGGTGGATCGGCTCTCAATGCGGGACAGGTGGGAAGCCAAAGAGCTGCTTTTTTTATCACAAAACAGTATGCTGACGCTCCTCCGGAAAAAGAAATTTTTGGCGAAGTGGTTATCGATAAGATTAAAAACATCTTGGATTTTATCGGCCAATCAACACGTGTTCTTACAGAAGATGACGAATTTCTTCATTCATCGCGCCGGGAAATTCAGGACAGGATGTCTTCCTTCGGAGCGCACATTCGTGATCCAGAACAGATTGTAGATGCCAGGAATAAAGCCTGGGATCTCTACACGCATCTCCAGAAGGAGATGCGGGTGTCCTCTCTCCAGAAGCTTCCCGAAGCATTCAGGAACCTGGACCTCTGTTTGACTCATGCTGTGTATCTGGAGGCTATCGTCGAGTATATACACAAGGGCGGGAAAAGCCGCGGTTCCTTTCTCGTATTGAACAATGATGGCCAAAAACCCTGTGAAAATCTTGGTGAGGAATGGCGATTCAGTTTGAATGAAAAGGGATCATTTGTTGACAAGAAGATTTTAGAACTCTGGCTAAATGAAAAAATGGAGATTACCAAGAATTGGACTGATATCCGGCCTATTCCAAGAGAAGAGGGCTGGTTCGAAAATATCTGGAAGGATTACCTCAAAGACAACATCTTTAAGAGTTGACCTTTTATTAAAAAAATGGTTTGAATATTTATAATAAAATTATTTGTGCTGTAAAGGAGAAGGGAGATGAATGGAAGATCCACTGCTCTTGTGACAGGAGCCGCTAACGGAATCGGCCGGAGTATCGCCATTGAACTGGCTCATGCGGGTTATAATGTCGCAGCTGTTGATATTGATCCCGTTGAGGACATGAGGGGAGATTTTTTCCCTATCCAGGCAGATATTTCTTCTCTGGAAGACCATAAGAAAATCGTTGAATTAACCTTATCAAAATTCGGAAAAATCGATGTTCTGGTCAATAACGCTGGAATTGCTCCGGACAGCAGATTGGATATCCTGGACACAACTCCAGAGAGCTATGACAGAGTATTATCTGTAAACTCCAGGGGGGCGTTCTTTTTGACACAGAGATTGGCTCCAGTGATGATCGATCAGGTCCAGAAGCATGGGGACTATGGTCCGTGTATCATCTTCATCTCATCCATTTCTGCTGATGTCTCATCACCCTCCCGGGCCGAGTACTGCATCTCTAAAGCGGCTCTCAGTCAGATATCCAGGATTTTTGCCGATCGCCTCTCCGAATTCAACATCAATGTCTATGAAGTTCGCCCTGGGATAATACAGACAAGGATGACAGCGGCGGTCAAAGAGAAGTATGACCGGAAAATTGCCGAGGGTCTAATTCCCCAGATGAGATGGGGGCAGCCTGAGGATGTGGCCCGGGCCGTTGTCTCTCTTGCACAAGGTTCTTTTTCCTATTCTACAGGTATGGTTGTCGAAGTCAGTGGAGGAATGAACATACGCCGGCTTTAAACGGGGTGATTAATGAATAAGACAAAAAATATCTTTAGGGAATTGAAAGAAAAACGGTTGGTCGCACTCCTGTCTCCTAAATCTGTTGAAGAATGCCTGGCCTTGTATGAAAGATTTCAGTCAGAGGGAGTCATTCTCGAAATTGCACTCCGATCGAAGTTCAGCCTGGACGGGATCGCGGCAGTCCTTTCCAGATATCCTAAAGCTCAAATCCTGGCAGGAACGGTTATGACCGCAAACCAGGCACACAGGGCCATTCAGGCTGGAGCCGCCGGGATTGTTTCTGCGGATTTCATCCCCGGTGTTGTGGATGTTTGTGTGAAACAAAACATCATGTGTGTGCCCGGAGGATTGGCTGATGCGGGAAAACAGCTTGTGCACAAAGCTCAGGCCTATGGATGTTCTTTAGAGGAATTAAAAGATAAATATTCCCACCAATGGATATATAAACTGTTTCCTGCTTTTTCCGGAGGGAAATCCAACATGGATTTAGCCAAATCCTGGAAAGGCCCTTTTTCGGATCTCACGGTGATGTATACCGGAGGAATCACACTTGATTTCCTCGAAGAAGCAGTCCTCAAAGATCCTTGTGGAATATTCTGTGCTTCGGCCTTGACACGGACAGCCCAAGATGTTGAATCCACGCGTAATTTGATCCGGAGTTGGCGGGAGAAGCTCGATTTTCGTCCTGGAAAAAAAGCCCCAAAAAAAGTCCGGTCCACGGGTAGTGGAAATCCCGTCAAAACCGTTACATTCGGAGAGATGCTGATGCGGTTGTCTCCTCCTCCTGGTATTCGGCTCGAGAATGCCCAAAATTTTGATGTGCACTTCGGCGGCGCAGAGGCCAATGTGGCTGTAAGCTTGGCGCAATTTGGCTTTCAATCCTTTTATGTGACGGTCCTTCCGGAAAATAAAATCGGAGACAACGCGTGCCGCGCTTTGAAATCCTACGGTGTGGATACGCAATATCTCCTTCGCAAGGGAGAAAAACTGGGCGTCTATTTCCTGGAACACGGCGCAGGTCCCCGGCCTTCACGAGTCATCTATGACCGGGCTGAGTCAGCGATCACAGGATTAAATCCGGATGAGCTGGATTGGGACACCATTCTCGACAAAACGGTATGGTTTCATTGGACTGGTATCACTCCTGCTCTGAGTGATTCGGTTTTGGATACTCTGCGGAAGGCTCTCAAAACGGCTAGAGAAAAGAGAATTACTGTCTCGTGTGACTTAAATTTCCGGAAGAAATTATGGAGTGAGGAACGTGCTAAAGACATCATGACAGAACTCATGTCTTACGTCGATGTCCTTTTTGGCAATGAAGAAGATCCAATCCGAATTTTCGGGATCCATCCCGGGAAGAGTAAAGTGGAAGCCGCTCATTTGGATATGAAGGGTTACAAAGAAATGGCGCAGGAGCTGGCGGAACGGTTTGCACTGCAGAAAGTGGCGATTACACTCAGAGAAAGTGTGTCGGCTTCAGAAAATTTCTGGTCCGCATGTCTCTATGACGGGCAGAGATTTTTTCAGAGCAAAAGGTATCATGTTGTAGTATTGGATAGAGTGGGAGCCGGAGATGCTTTTGCTTCAGGTTTTATTGCCGGATTATTAAACGGGCAGCCCGATCAAGAGGCGCTTGAATTTGGAGTGGCCGCAGCTTGTCTCAAACATTCCATCAAGGGCGATTTTAATCAGGTCAGTTCTGAAGAAGCCCAACAATTAGCTGCAGGTGATACGTCAGGAAGAGTGCAGCGTTAAGGAGCTAAAGATGTCGAATCAAAGTGGATTTGATGGTTTTTTCATAGACACGGTTTCGTTTTTTAATCGTTTAAAAAAGCACAATGAGAAGGATTGGTTCCAGGGCCATCGGGAAGATTATGAATCCTCTGTGTTGGCACCGGCCCGGTCTTTTGTTGTGGATATGGGTGAACGGTTAAAAAAGATTTCGCCGGATATTAAAGCCGTTCCGAAAATCAATAAATCCTTGTTTCGGATCAACAGAGATACCCGTTTCAGCGCCGATAAATCTCCTTACAAAACGCACATGGGGATCTTTTTCTGGGAAGGCGTGCGGCCGAGAATGGAGTGTTCCGGATTCTACATTCATCTCGAGCCTCCCAATCTTATGATCGGTGTAGGGATCTATATGTTTCCTAAACAAGAGCTGCTTCGGTTTCGGAAGGCTGTTGTTGATCCTGATTCGGGCGAAAAACTCTCGCAAGTCCTGACTTCGATATCTCGATTGGAGGGATATGAAATCGGAGGAACTCACTACAAGCGGGTCCCTTCCGGATTCGACAGCAGCCATCCAAATTCGAATCTTCTTTTGCACAACGGCCTGTATGCCGGAAAGACAATTCCTATTCCTGATGAGTTTTACTCTGCTGAGCTGATCGATTTTTGCTGGATAAATTTCAAAGCCCTGGCTCCACTGCACCTGTGGTTGGTAGAAAACAAAATAGGCTTTTTCTAACATGTTGTAGGATCGAATTAAAATGCCCTCAAAGAAACTCTATCTCGTATGCAATGCTCATCTCGATCCAGTCTGGCTGTGGGAGTGGGAAGAGGGCGCAGCCGAAACCATGTCCACGTTCCGTACGGCTGTAGAACTTTGTGAGGAATATGAAGAGTTTGTGTTCTGCCATAATGAAGCCCTCCTCTATAAATGGGTCGAGACGTACGATCCCGGACTCTTCGTGAAAATTCAAAATTTAGTCCAACAAGGGCGCTGGCACATTATGGGGGGCTGGTATGTCCAGCCTGACTGCAACATGCCCAGTGGGGAGTCTTTTGTCCGTCAGATCCTTTTTGGAAAAAATTATTTCGCTAAGAATTTTGGCTCAAGTCCAAGGACGGCGATCAATTTCGATCCCTTTGGGCATACACGAGGATTGGTGCAGATCCTTAAAAAATCGGGGTATTCTTCCTACATTTTTTGCCGTCCGGATACAAAGGAGTTAAAACTTCCCGCCGATGATTTTGTGTGGATTGGTTATGACGGATCAAGGATTCTGGCGCATAGAGCCCGTGACCATTACAACTCGCAGAGAGGAAAGGCGGCGAAGAAAACTGAGGACTGGCTGGCTAGAAACAGAAAGCTTTCCGTAGGACTTCTTCTCTGGGGAATCGGAAATCACGGCGGAGGGGCATCGCGAGTGGACCTCAAAGACCTCTCTAAACTCATAAAAGAAAGTAAAGACAGAAAAATTCTCCATGCAACACCGGAGGCATATTTTGACGAATTAGAACCAAGCCAAGATTTATGTCCAAGCTGGAATAAAGATCTCAATCCATGGGCGGTAGGATGTTACACCTCGATGGCTTTAGTAAAGCAGAAGCACCGCCTGCTCGAAAACACATATTTTAAGACCGAAAAAATGGCGACACATGTTGCACTCGAAGGGTTGATGGCTTACCCCCACAAGGAGCTTCAGTCGGCACTGGAAGATCTTTTGTTTTGTCAATTTCACGATATCCTTCCCGGGTCATCGATTGAAGAAGTGGAAGAAAATGTGCTCCAAAAAATAGGTCATGGATTGGAGATTCTGTCTCAAATCAAATCTCGGGCTTTCTTCCAGCTGATTGGGGGACAGGCTCGGGCTATGGAAGGAGAATTTCCTGTTTTTGTTTATAATCCCCATCCTTTTTCTTTGACCAAAACTATGGTGTGTGAATTTCAGCCGCCTGAACCGAATGAGCATCCAAATCTCTTCTGGATGCCTGAGATGAAGGATGAGACCGGCAAGAATATTCCTTTTCAGCTGGAACAGGAAAGTTCCAATATTTCGGTCGACCAGAGAAAGAGAATCGTTTTTCGAGCCGAGCTTAAACCCAGTCAAATGAACCGGTATTCCTGCCGCTTAAAAACCATCAGTACGCCTTCTGCCCTAAGATCTCCTATCGATTCCACGTCCGTGTTGTCCGTGTTGAATTTTAAGACGGAATTTCTTGAAGTGGCTATTAACTGTGGGACGGGCCTTTTGGACAAATATGCTGTTTTTGGTGAGGATTTTCTTAAATCCGGTTCTCTTCAACTGCTCGTCTGTAAAGATAATGCCGATCCATGGGGGATGTTGGTGCGGAGTTTCAGAAAAGTCGAGGGAGTTTTCACTCTTTTGTCCGGGGCGTCTAGTGCAAAGTTTTCTGGTGTTTCGTCGAAAGAATTATCGCCAGTAAGAGTCGTCGAAGACGGACCTGTACGGACGGTTGTCGAAGCGGTTTTCCAGTACGGAACGTCATATGCCTGCTTGACTTACGTCATCCCCAAAAAAGAAACAGAGCTGGAGGTCCGTGTTCGTGTTCTGTGGAATGAGAAGGACCGCTTTCTCAAATTGTCCGTGCCCTCCCTGTTTATAAAGGGAGCGTGCAGAGGCCAGGTGGCCTACGGTGTCGAAGAATTCGACCGTTTTAAAGAGGAGCTCCTCGCTCAAAAATGGGTGGCAACTGTGTCGAAAGACAGATTAAGGGCCCTGACTGTGATAAATTCAGGGACATATGGATTCGATTTTTCAAAGGGTGAGGTGAGATTGTCTCTGCTTCGTTCCCCCGCCTATGCGGGCCATCCTGTGGGCTCTAAACCTATTGTCCCTCAGAACAGGTTCAGGCCGCGCATCGATATTGGGGAAAGGATGTTTTCTTTCTGGATAAACGGGGGACACGCGGCCGATCTCCTTTCGAGGATCGATCGAAGTGCACTCGTAAAAAATGAAACACCCCCTGTGCTGTGCTGTTTTCCTTCCGGTGAGGGGAAAGGACATGCTCCCGGGGTGATCCTGGATGATGAAGCTGTTCAGGTGACGGCTTTCAAATTTGCAGAAGACGAAAACAGGCTTGTGCTCAGGCTATTTGAGCCTACAGGGAGAAAGAGATCCACCCGTGTGGAGATTCCTTTCTTGAAGCTTTCGTTTGATGTCTCTCTAGAAAAATTCGAAATAAAAACCTTTGCGATTGATTTAGAAACAAAAGAGAATGTTGAGACAGATCTCCTTGAGCGGAGTTTGAATGAAAAGGGGTGAGGATCGACCGGTCCGTGTTGTTCAAATTGGGATTGGAGGGATGGGGCACCACTATCTCAAGACAATTCAAGCGGGATTCCCACCAGGAAAAGTGAAGCTCTGCGGTCTTGTGGATCCCTATCCGGAGGCTTCGGAGCTCTATAGAGAACTAAAGAGAAGAGATCTTCCCCTTTGCTCGACGTTCAATGAATTGTTGGACTTGGGAATAACCGCTGATCTGGTTGTCATTGCCTCTCCTCTCCAGTTTCATGTGTCCCAGAGCCTTGAAGCTCTTGAAGCCCGAAGTCATGTGCTGTGTGAGAAACCTCTTGCGGCGACCGTCCAGGAGGCCGACCAATTGATTCGAAGCACGCCGTTGGACGGCCATTGGGTAAGGATCGGTTACCAGTGGTCCTACACTGCGGCTGTTCAAGCGCTAAAAAAAGATATTATGAGCGGGCGGTTCGGTAGGCCTCTTCGGGCTAAATCACTGTATCTATGGCCAAGAGATTTGGCCTATTACAACCGGAATGATTGGGCGGGCCGGATCAAGGACCAAAAAGACCGCTGGATTCTGGACAGCCCGGCCAACAGCGCTATGGCTCATGACCTGCACAATCTCCTTTTTCTCTTGGGAGAGAGTTTCGACCGGAGTGCTCTTCCAGTTGATGTCGGTGCTGAGCTTTACAGGGCGTATCCAATTGAAAACTATGACACTGTTGCCTGCCGTTTCTTGTTGAGTGAAGGCTGTGAGCTTCTTTTTTATTCGTCACATGCCACGCCTGAAACTGTAGGCCCGATGTTTTCACTTGAATTTGAAGAGGCTACAGTCAGCTTCGGCGAAAAGGAGCCAGAAATAGTGGCAACGGATTCTTCGGGTGTTGAAAAAAAATATGGATCTCCTGCAGCCGAGGATCCGTTTATAAAGCTTTATGAAGCCCTAGCTGCTGTCCGTGATCCAAGGCCTGTTGTGTGTGGGCCGGAGGCGGCCCGTTCCCAGACACTGTGTGTGAACGGGATTCAAGATTCGGCGAAGGACATCAGGTCTTTTGATCAGTCCAAACTCGGAACAGATGGGAAAAAAATATGGGTAAAGAATCTTCAGGAATCACTTTTGAGGTGCTATAAAAATGGGACTCTACCTCACGAAGAAGGCTTTTCCTGGGCACAGAGAGGTGAAAGGAAGGATTTAATAGAGTACAAATTTTTTCCAGGCGGAACATCTCCTTTTAAAAATGGGGGACAGACCTTATGACGTCCAGAGAGCTTGTGCAGAGAACCCTGTCCTTTGATTCACCGCAAAGGATTCCCCGACAGGCTTGGATTCTACCCTGGGCGGAAGATAGGTATTCAGATGTCATCGTACGTCTTCACCAGGAGTTTCCGGATGATATCATAAATGCCCCCGAAATCTATAGGCGACAGCCCAAAAGGCAGGGAGAGAAATACACACCGGGAATATTTGTGGACGAGTGGGGGTGCTTTTTCTCCAATACTCAAAAAGGAGCGATTGGCATTGTTCAAAAACCTCGAATTGCCAGATGGGAGGATTTGGACGATTTTAAGGCCCCAGAAGAGACTCTTTCAGTCGACCGTGAAGCTGTGAATGATTTTTGCCGGAAAAAAGAACAATATGTTCTGAGCGCCGTGATGCAGAGGCCATTCGAGAGGCTCCAATTTATTCGCACCATGGAACAGGCAATGGTCGATCTCTTGGAACAGACATCGGAACTTTCTGAGTTACTAAAGCTTATTCACACACACTACAGCAAAGAAGTGGATGTCTGGTCCCAAACGGATGTGGACGCAATTGGGATCATGGATGATTGGGGTTCACAAAATACTCTCCTCACATCAACAGAAATTTTCCGCAAGTTTTTTAAACCCATGTACAAGGAATATGTCGAGATCGCCAAAAGCCATGGCAAATTTGTTTTTATGCATTCAGACGGATATATTACAGAAATATTTCCGGATTTGATCGAGATCGGGATCGATGCCCTAAACAGTCAGCTGTTTTGTATGGATATTCAGGAATTAGGGGAGAAATTCCGAGGGAAAATATGTTTTTGGGGAGAAATCGACCGGCAGGACCTTCTCCCTCGAGGCAGTAGGCAGGATATTGAAAATGCTGTCCGTTTCGTTTATGAGGAACTTTATGATAATGGAGGAGTGAGTTTGGGTAAAGGAGACT
>CAZLLG010000014.1:0-11311 GCA_964560275.1 uncultured Eubacteriales bacterium
TAAACCAAAAAGCCTGTTTTCCTTTTCATAAGTCTTTGCCTGTTCTTGTTTTTCCTTGTCCAGCAAAGGGTGTATATCTCTCATGTTACAAATTTCCTTTAGGTCTCCTCTATTATAGCCAAGAATGCCCTATGGAAAAAGGGGCGGTACACGGCGCGGAGTATCTTTCACTTCGCGAAGACCCGTCTTTCTAGCCACCTCACCACCATCGCCTTCCTACGCTCCGGGATAAGATACCACCGCGCCATCCACCCCTTTTGCTCCAAGTACTTCCCGTCCGTATTTCTCTATTTTCTTTCCAAGATGTTTTCAATATTTAAAAATACTTATTGCAAAAGAGGTTCTGAGTTGCCTTTTGATGATGAGAAATGTAAGATTTTCTTTATTCTTTTTAAATAAAATAAGTTAATCATGGAATACTGGAATCTGCTTCTCCTCTTTGGGTTGGGTATCGTCGTGGGATTTATTAATGTCAATGCCGGGGGGGGATCGAGCCTGACACTTCCAATGCTCTATTTCATGGGGCTGGATGGTGCCTTGGCCAATGGCACAAACCGTGTGGCCATCTTAGTCCAAAACCTATTTGCGGTGGCATCATTCCGTAAAAGGGAATTCCATGAATTTAAGCTCAGCGGAAAGCTTTCTCTTCTCACCATACCTGGAGCTGTTATCGGTTCTATCCTGGCAACAAAGCTCAGCGGTATTTTATTTGAACGGATCCTGGGAGTCGTGCTGCTTTTTATCGTTTTATCCATGTTTTTCTCGCGCAACTACTCCAAAGGCCACAGAGACAAAAAAAAGCATACAAACTGGTGGATCTATCCTGCACTCTTTGGAATCGGATTCTATGGAGGATTCCTTCAAGTCGGAGTAGGATTCCTGTTTATGGCAGCACTGTACCATCTTCTCAATCTTGATCTGATCCGTGTCAATATGCATAAGGTCTTTATTGTCTTGATCTATACAATTCCAGCACTCGTGATTTTTCTTGTGACGGGAAATATCAACTGGAAGTTTGGGCTCTCTCTAGCTGCTGGAAGCGGTCTCGGAGCCTGGTTTGGAGCTCATGCTTCAGTGAGGGGTGGAGAAAAACTGATCCGGATTATTCTGGCCATTGCCATTCTTGTGATGGCCCTAAAACTCTTTAATCTATTTTAGGAACGCCTCTCAATAATTGGGTTAATTGGGGACAGTCCCCAATTTTTTAATGGGGACTGTCCCCAATTAATTAATGAGAGGACTGGCTTGCGATAAACCAAAACAATTGTCCTTTGGGCTGGACCATCTCAGCAGGATACTTTTTCCCGGGCACCTTTTTTCCTTTAAAAATCGACTGTATGATTTCAAACTTTTTTTCTCCAGAAACTAGGAAAAAGACATTTTTTGATCCGTTGATTACAGGAAAGGTTAAAGTCAACCTATCCTTAGTGGGATAGGAGGCCGGAGCCTGAACGGGAATGACCCATCTTTTGCTTTCAAACAGCGCAGGACTATCAGGAAAAAGAGACGCCGAGTGTCCATCTTCACCAAGGCCTAATATTACAGCATCAAAGGTGAATCCTTTTCCAACAGATTCAATCCCTTCAAAATACAGCTTAATTTTTTTTTCATAAATATCTGCCCCTTCATTCGGAGTTTGTGCATCCACAGGCATCGGATGGACATTCTCTTTGGGAATGGAAACTTTTGAAATCATCAGTTCATTTGCCATCGCGTAATTTGATTCTGGATGATAAAATGGCACCCAGCGTTCATCTCCCCAGAACAAATGCACAGCATTCCATTGGATTTTTTCGGAATACTGCGTTCCTAACAGATGATAAAACAATTGCGGCGTCTTTCCGCCACACAGCACTAGAGAAAAAACTTTCCTTTGTTCGATGGCTTCTTGGGATAATTCCACAATCTTTTCCGCAAGAGCTGAACCCATCTGTTTGAGATCAGGAAAGACCTTGATATCCATCTTTTATTCTATTCAACAAGCTTATTGAGGTGGTGGAGGCTGTCGACTGCATTGGCCCCAAGATTGACCCTCAGTATACGCTTATTTTTTTCTTTAAGAGATAAGAAGTCACCAAAAGCCTGGGCTTGTATTAGAGAATTAAATGAATAATCCCTTTCAGGAACTTGTTGGTCACAGTCCGGCTCATCGACCATCTGAAGAAACAATCCTGAGTTGGGGCCGCCTTTATGAAGCTGTCCTGTAGAATGCAGATACCGGGGTCCAAATCCAAACGTAGTCGGTAAATGAGTTTTTATTAAGAGACTTTTCCTGATTTTTTGCACAGCCTCTTCAATCTCAGGAAATGGAGGAAGAAAAGCCTGGATACATATATAATCCCCTGGCAGCGTTGAGGATATCCAGTTAGCGAACTTATCTCCAAGACCTGTATCCTCTATTTTGAGAGTTTCTCCCTCCGCCTCTCTCTTAAAATTATCTCCATCCATTCCTAATATTTTTCGAGTTAACTCCTTAGTCAACTGGACGTCGGGCTGATTAAACGGATGGATGCCCATCACTGTTCCGGCCAGAGCGACAGCCACTTCCCAACGGAATATTTCCTGGGCAATCCCGTATTTATCCTCGAGATATATCCTGACAGTGGGATAACCCAGCTGCTCTATACGCCCAACATAGGATTCAAGTTTTTTGTTTTTTTCGTCATCTAAAAAAAATGCAACAAAATATCGGTCATTTCCTAAGACTTCGGATGAAATTTCCGGTTCATTGATAACAGGTACGATTCCCCGACCGCTTTTCCCTGTACTTTCTGCAACCAGCTGTTCCAGCCAGTCAGAAAATCGACTCAGGGACTTCGATGTCAAAATTGTCAACTTATCACGTTCAGGATTCAATTCTCCCAAAAATGCTCCTAAAAACAAACAGGACGCTTTCTCTTCATACTCATCTTCTGTGCAGCTCTGCGATGCAAATTTTGCCTGTTCAAGCAACCTCTGGACATCCACCCCGATAAGAGAAGCAGGCAAGATGCCAAAATCCGATAGAGCGGAATACCTGCCTCCAAGATCTGAGGGAGCATAAATTATTTTTCGAAATCCTCTCTGTGAGGCCAGCATTTCGAGCGGCGATCCCCGATCTGTGATAGCAACAAAATGAAGGCCGGGAGACTGGATTTGAGAGGCCATTTTTCCCCAGAAATAGAGGAACAATGACAACGTTTCCTGTGTCGTTCCCGATTTGCTGGAGATAATAAAAAGGGGCTTTTTTCGATTAATTCTTTCTTCAACAGCATTAATGGCCATGGGATGTGTGCTGTCCAAGACAATAAGTTCGGGATGTCCGGATGCACTTCCAAAGATATCCCGAAATACTTCCGGAGCCAAACTCGACCCCCCCATGCCGCACAACACAACATGTGAAAAGGACTCAGCTTTGATGTTTTCACAGAAAACATAATAATCACTCAGTTTCCCAAGCATTTTTTCAGGAAGGTTCAGCCAACCGAGGCGGTCAACGATACCGTCTTGCGGAGATGAAAACCAAAGTGAGGGATCTTTTGCTTGAAGCCTACTGATAAAGTCGTCTCTCTGCCATAAGGACAATCTATCTTTGACTTTTTCTTGAAAACCCTGAAGATTAAAAACGATACTTTTCATCTTTTCAAAGATTCTCTGACGTAATTCAAGGCCGCACCGGCCAGAAGATAAAACCTCTGTCGCTCAGATACGTCCAATACAGTGATTAATCTCTTTTCTCCGATTTCAACCGGGATTTCGACATCACCCCGTATTAGACGATCACGCACATTGGGAAACACGACCTGGACCCCGTCTTGAAAAACTTTATAATCATCCGGATTCTTGAATAAAAGCGGGAGAATACCAAAATTACAGAGATTTGCCTTGTGAATACGGGCAAAACTTTTCACGATTTTGGCCCGAACACCTAAAAATCGCGGCGCCAACGCAGCATGCTCCCGGCTTGAGCCTTGGCCA
Organism: uncultured Eubacteriales bacterium; assembly: GCA_964560275.1. Classification (GTDB taxonomy): domain Bacteria; phylum Acidobacteriota; class Aminicenantia; order Aminicenantales; family Aminicenantaceae; genus JAUWVG01. The sequence continues at coordinate 3,958 of CAZLLG010000014.1, forward strand.
TAATTCTCTCCGCCGATCACAACAGCCTTGTGAGCATCTCTACGTTTCTTGTGAAAATCAGGATCGATCGGGGAAAACACATACTCACTTATGGCTTCGATATTGGACCTTAAGGGAAGTATTTTGTTCCCCGCAGGCATAATTGTATCCGTAGATATATTATCGCCAACCTTTAACACAACTTGAGCAGAAAGTTTCTCTTCCAAAGCATCCAGGTCGGGAAATGGCTTAATATTGGGTCCGCGCAAAATCTTTGCCTTCTTTTTCTGATCCTTCCCTAAAGGGCCAATCAGACAGGCCTGATCTACGAGGTAGTGTTTTGGTTCTTGAATTAAAGGAAACTGCATCTCTTTATCTAAATTACGAGGATCAATAATTTCACCCTTGAGCGCAGCTGCAGCAGCCGTTTCTGGAGAACACAAATAAACCTGATCATCCTTTGTCCCTGACCGTCCGGGAAAGTTTCTGGGTACCGTCCTCAAACTGACCTGTCCAGTTCCAGGTGCCTGCCCCATTCCAATGCAGCCCAGACAACCCGGTTCATTGATTCGTGCACCGGCATGAACAAGTGATACTATTCCACCGTTGTTCATCACATTTTCAAGTATGTGCCGGCTTCCGGGATTGACATGCATGGCTGTATCGAGATGAACCATGCGGCCCTCGAGAATCTTGGCTGCCATCATTAAATCCCGATATCCGGAGTTAGCGCTGCTTCCAACGATGACCTGATGGACTTTTTTTCCAGCAACATCTTTGACCGGAACAACTTTCCCAGGTGAAGAAGGAAGGGCAATGAGAGGTTCCACGGTAGACAGATCTAAGTTTTCTTTCTCATCATATTCTGCATCCTCATCGGCGAGAAGTTCAATCCAAGTCTCTCCTCGGCCATGAGCTTCAAGGTAATTTCTTGTGATCTCATCGGAGGGAAACACAGATGAAGTCGCCCCAAGTTCGGCGCCCATGTTGCCGATAACCATCCTGCCCGATGCCCTTAGGTTTTTGACTCCTGGCCCATAATACTCAACAATCTTTCCCAACACGCCTTTGACATCATATCGGCGGAGCATTTCTAAAATCACATCCTTAGCACTCACCCAGGGTGAAAGCTTACCTGTGAGTTTAACTCCCAGTATTTTAGGACAGGGAAAACAGTAGGGTTGGCCGGCCATGGCCATGGCCACATCCAGCCCACCGGCACCTATTGCCAGCATGGACACACCCGCGGCTCCAGGGGTATGGCTGTCCGAACCCAAAAGTGTTTTTCCCGGGATCCCGAACCGCTCCATATGAACTTGGTGAGACACACCGTTTCCAGGCCGGCTGAAATGGATCCCAAAACGCTCGGAAGCTGTCTGTAAGAAGCGGTGATCATCGGCATTTTTGTTGTCAGTCTGCAGGAGATTGTGATCCACATACTGAGCTGAAAGTTCGGTTTGAACTTCATCCAATCCTAAAGCTTCAAACTCCAGCATCGCCATCGTTCCTGTGGCATCTTGCATTAAAGTTTGATCAATGGTTATGCAGATCTCTGCTCCGGGAACCAATTCACCTTGGACGAGATGAGCTTTAAGGATTTTTTGTGTTACATTCATTCACTCTCCAGCGGTCCTCCCTGACCTTGACTTCTAAATCTATGAAATTTATAGTAATGCAAATAACCATAAAAAACAAACTTGGAGGAGAGTCATTTGATCCATATATTCGATACCGTAATTGTTGGCGCCGGCGGAGCGGGGCTCTATGCAGCCCTTGAAGCCAGCCAAACAACCAAAACTGCCGTCATTTCAAAACTCTATCCAATTCGCTCTCACACAGGAGCTGCTCAGGGGGGAATCAGCGCTTCTCTCGGCAACATAGAAGAGGACAAACCGGAATGGCATGCTTTTGACACGGTTAAGGGAGGGGATTACTTGACCGATCAGGACGCCGCCTTGATTCTCGCAGAAGAGGCGGTCCAGGCCGTCTATGATTTAGAAAACCGGGGACTCCCCTTTAACCGTACACCAGAAGGCCGTATAGACCAAAGACGCTTTGGCGGACACACAAGAAATTTTGGCGAATCTGCCGTACGCCGGGCATGTTATGCTGCCGACCGGACCGGACATATGATCCTTCAGACACTCTACCAGCAGTGCATTAAAAACAATGTCACTTTTTTTGATGAATTCCATGTCATAGACGTCCTGCTTGAAGATCAACGATGTTTGGGTGTTATCGCCCTTGAGCTGAGAACGAGTGAGATCCACGTGTTCCAGTCAAAGGCAGTGCTTTTTGCTACAGGAGGCACGGGGCGAATGTTCCGGATCACATCTAATGCCTATGCCAATACCGGAGATGGGCCAGCTCTTTTACTGAGGAGAGGCGTTCCACTAGAAGACATGGAATTTTATCAATTTCATCCCACTGGAATCAAAGGTATGGGCATTCTTATCACTGAGGGAGTTCGGGGAGAAGGGGGTATTCTCCGGAACAAGGATGGCGAGCGATTTATGGAGCGGTACACGCCCACGCTTCTCGATCTTGCACCCAGGGACATCGTGGCTCGCTCCATCGTTCAAGAAATCAGAGAGGGCCGTGGGATAAAGGGAGACAAAACGATTGAAGACTATGTCCATCTCGATGCCACACATTTGGGAAAAGACAAGATCGAGGCCAAACTTCCGGACATAGCGGATTTCAGCCGAACATATCTAGGGATCGATCCGGCAGAAAAGCCTATCCCCGTTCAACCCACCGCACACTATGCCATGGGAGGAATTCCGACCGATATCCATGGGAGAGTACAAAGTAATGGAGAGGGGGATCTGTTTGAAGGTTTATATGCCGCAGGAGAATGCGCCTGCGTTTCTGTTCACGGCGCTAACCGGTTGGGAACAAACAGCCTTGTCGATCTGATCGTTTTCGGCCGGCGGGCCGGACAAAATATCGCACAATTTGTCCAAGGAACGGACAGAACTCCTTTAAAAAAAGATGTGACGAGGAATGCACAAGAATGGATATTATCGAAAACTGGAGGACAATTTGGCCCAAATCCGGTAGACCTTCGGCTTGAACTCCAAAATCTCATGATGGAAAAAATCGGGATCTACAGGAATGGACAAGATATGCGGGAGGCCGTACAAAAAATAGAAGAGCTGCGTCTGGACTATTCCAAGATTAAGATTTCGACAACAAGCAACACTTTTAATACACATCTGTTAGATATTATGGAATTGGGGAATCTTCTGGATTTGGCCTACATCACCGCGTTTTCGGCCCTAAACAGAAAAGAGAGCCGGGGGGCTCACTCCAGAGAAGACTTTCCAAATCGCAACGATGGCGAATGGCTGCAACACACTTTAGGCTGGTTAGAAGAAGACGGCATTAAAATAGGCTACAAACCGGTAAATATATCCCAATGGAAACCCAAACCGAGAAAATATTGACACATGGAGAGAGACTTATGCAAATTACACTCGAAATTCAAAGATATGATCCTCAAAAGGATACGAAGGCCTTCTTTAAAAAATACGACATCGAAATCGACCCCGATGCTCGTCTCCTCGACGCTTTGATGAAGGTCAAACAATATATCGATCCTTCACTTGGATTCCGAAAGAGCTGCGCTCATGGTGTCTGTGGATCGGATGCGGTGAAGGTCGACGGTGTCGAGCGTTTGGCCTGCAAGACTCTCATCAAAGATGTAGTCCACAAAGATGGCTCTCCCATAAAAATCGAACCGCTCCAGACCCTCCCTGTCCAGAAAGATTTAATGGTCGACCAAAATAAATTCTTTCAGCATTACCGCTTTGTCAAACCTTATTTTGTCAACAAAGAACCAATCGAAGAAAAAGAACGGATTCAGTCACAAGAAGACAGAGAACTTTTTGATGACGGCACAAAATGTATCCTCTGTGCAGCCTGTTATTCGGCCTGCCCAGTGGTTAGGGGAATCAATCCCAGCTTTCTCGGCCCGGCCTCAATCGTTCAGGCAGAACGTTTTATCGATGACAGCCGGGATTTAGGTTTTGAAGAACGAGCTTCAAAGCTTGATTTCCCGGATGGAATCTGGCCGTGTCAAAATTTCTATCAATGCACAAACGTCTGTCCACGGCATATAAAAATCACTCAATTGATCAACAAAACCAAAGAGAAAATCGTCAAATTCCGCTTTTCACGCGGAGAAAAAGTCCACGACCTTCCCTAATTTCCAAGTTTTGATGTATTTATTTTTTCTTCTTGGGATCCGGTTTACTGTCGGGAAGATAATATCCATCTCTGGACAACAGATGGTCGAGATTGGCCACTCCATACACAACCACGGCTGTAACAATGGACGTGTGTTCCTGGTATTCGGGGATACTTTTCTGGTAATAATCATTTTCCGTATGCCAGATTTCTCGGTAGCTGAAATCATAACCTTTAGGATCCGCTGTTGAAAAGGTCATGGTCGGCACCCAGTTCATTGAAAAAACTGAAGAATCGGTGCCACCGGGACGTTTTGACCTTTCTCTGGGTTTTCTTTTTACCATTTTAAAAGGGAAATCCGGATTGATATCGTTCAACGGTTGACATATTTTTTCCATATCATCCCACATGGCTTCAGACACGGAGAGCCCGGTTGGCACCGTGGGACCACCATCCCTGTTAAACATGTTGGAAATTTTAGGCAGTCGGTCTTTAAATTTTTCTACGTAGTGACCGGCACCCAGAATACCAAATTCTTCCCCGGCCCAGAGACAAACCAGGATAGTGCGCTTGGGTTTTCCCCCTGCTGCCATGATCAAACGCGCCGCCTCCATAGCCGGAGTTATCCCTGATCCATCATCCACAGCACCTGTGGCCACATCATAAGAATCCAAGTGTCCTCCCATTATCACATATTCGTCAGGATATTCGGTGCCGGGTATTATGCCAATGACATTCGAATATGTCACCGGGCCCATCTTAAAATAATTGCGGATGTCGAATTCGAGTTCCACTCTTTGGCGTTCAATAATCAACTGTTTGATTTCCGCAAATTGATGTTCATCCAGTTTGATATCACACACTATTGGCAGGTCATCCCAAGATGTCCAGTCCTTCACCTCCCTATTATAAGTTGCATTGATGGGGACTCTGGCGGAAGCGATGACTCCAAGAATCCCAGCCTCTGTCAATTTATCCAGTTTTGCCTTGGCTTCTTTCCTATCTAAATCCCTTTGTTTAGTCCTTTCTTCTGGAGTCATTTTTTTTCTTTTTTCTAATTCTTCTTCACTCACTTCAGGAGGATCAAGGAGAACCCAGGCTCCCTCTAGTTTCTTTTTCATTCTTTTGAATTGACCATCATTTTGGGGCTCCAAAACCGCATGTCCAACCTGCTTGCCTCGGGTTCCGGATGAATAAGAGGGAGTGGCAAAATGTAAATGCATGAATTTTGGGGATGTCATCTTTCCAAACCAGGCGCCCCGGTTAAAACCAACCGCCAGGGTTCCGGCTTCATCGTACTCGACGTCCATACCCCACTCCTTAAATTTCCTTCCGGCCCATTCGGCGGCATTATCGTACGCCGCAGAACCGATAGGCCGTCCACCAAAGCGATTCGTGAGGATATCCAAGTGTTTCATTGTCCGATTATCTGTTTTGCCGATTTCAATAATTTTTTTTACGACAGGATCTGTTTGTGCCTCAGAAATCTGTGGAAAAAATAAGAAAGCCAAAACTAGGGCTAAACCTAAAAATTTCTTCATGTCGCCACCTCCATTTTTTTTATTCATTCCAGAATTTGAAAACCAATCATACTTGCTTTTATCTTTTTCTTCAAATAAATAACAGGATTCGTATTTATCTCCAAAACCGTGATTTTCTAGAGTTCTGGGAACTAGGAGGGCATGATTGAGAAATCCGGATCGGAGGACAAAAGGGGTGGATGGCACGGTGATATCTTACCCCGGAGCCATGGTGGTGCGGTGGGCGGGTCTTCGACGAAGATGGAACAGGAAACGCCGGCACCTTAAAAGGGGAGCTGAAATGATTAGAATCCGGGCGTGATCGTAAACTGGATATACGAGCCCTTCATGGGCCGATCAAAGGGATGGACATAGCTGAGTCCAAGGATCATATATCCAAATACATTCATACGCAAACCAACTCCCGCACTGGAGATGGGTTTCCTGATCCCTCCATTAAACCATGGTGTCTCTTCGTTCGACCAAGCCAATCCCACATCATAGAAAGCCGTGAACTCCAGAGGCAGTGTGCCATAATAGCCCTTCCCGATACCTAACACTCGGAGAAGAGGAAATCTCAATTCAAGGTTAGCCACCATCAGTTTGCTGCCAAACAGGCGGTCAAATGTAAAGGAATCTTCCTCTCCGCTTTGAACCTCTTCGATGCTAAAAGAATTATAGTTGTAACCACGAACCAGGCTTTCATAACCAAGGAATAACGGATAGAGCCGTCCGTCATCTGCGCCGGTGCCGTAGCGTCCGTAATGAAGAAACCGGAAAGCCAATGTGAAAGGACGGACCGGCATAATGTATTTTCGATAATCTGCTAGGATATTGGTGTAAGAAATAGATCCGACATACGGAGCCATTTCGAATCTATAACTCTGTCCAAGAAGTGGGCTCGTGGCGCCGTAGATGGAAGAGTCATACACCAGTGCTGCCGATCCAAAGACAAAATGGAGACTTGGCGGTGCCGGCAGATTTTCTCTGTCTCTGAATATCAGCATGCCGTCAATCAGAGAAGTGGCTCTTGTGTACACATCGTTATCAAAATCAAGAAACCGATAGCCGCCGGAAAGCTCGAAACGCAGCATTTTACTGAAGGGATAGGAGGCAAATCCGGAAAACTGATAATTGATCTGCCTGTAAATGTACTCCTGTTCGACGTACACGGGCTCACCATATAATTCAGATATTCCCAAGGCGTAACCGCCATAGATGTAAGGAATTCTCTGTGCCACCCCTCCCCACAAGAACCGGGATCTCGTGTTCTGAAAACCCACAAGGAAGGAGGAATCTTCAATACGGCTGCTCACCTGCACCATCGAGGAGAGACTGTGATATCCAAGAATGTCGCTGAAGAACATAAGAATACCTCCGCCTCCATATGTTCCAAACCGATCCGCTCCAACGGCTAACTGAGGCGGGCTGATATAATCAAGAGATAATTTCGGAACATAGTCTTCGACTTCATATGTTTGTTCTTCAGGGAGCCCGTACAGAGGATTTTTCAACAGACCCAGAATAAAATCGATGTTAAGGCTTCTTTCATGGGCTTCATCAACAATTATGGTATCATATTCGTTAAGCCAGGAATCGTTCTGAGTCTCAGCAAGTAAGATTCCATCGGTCATAATTTTGATATAGGCATTTTTACTGGTTTT
>CAZLLG010000014.1:11321-25011 GCA_964560275.1 uncultured Eubacteriales bacterium
TCCCCTCCTCCTTTATCTCTGGGAGGAAGAACCGCAGGCAGGATATCGCCAAATGTCACCGGGCCATCCATGCCCTCAATAACTTTAGACCCATCCATGGAATAGAGGCTGTAATAGCCTTCCTCGTACTGGCTGAAGGCCAGATCTCCTGAGTGTAATGCCACAGAGAGTGCAGGACTTAATGATGCAATTCCACTGATTCCCGTAAACAGATTTGTTATCTGTTCGATTTCTTCCTGTCCTATATCTATTTTATAAAGATTCGCAATGCCGCTCTCATCCGAAATAAAATACAAGCTTTTTGCATCGGGAGACCACTGGGGATTGATGTTGTATGAGCGGGCAAAACCTTGTATTTTTTTTATCTGCCCGGATTCAGGATCAATCAGAGCCAATTCATATTTTCCCATACTCAGACTGGGTAAATCTGTTGAAAATCTGTCTGTTACAAAAACAATTTTGTGTCCATCCGGAGACCAGGCAGGTTGGATATCGGCAAAAGGATCATCTGTCATTTTTCTCAAAACATCGGTCTCAAGATCATAAATAAAAAGGTCCGAGACACCTCCCGACAGAGCCGAAAAAGAAATCAACTGCCCGTTCGGTGACCATGTCGGGTTCAATATCTCCCCTAAATCGGGAAACATAATCTCCTTTTCTCTAAAATTCTTCTCAACATTTACTATGGATAAAATCGGCTGCCCCTTGCTGATAGCCCCAAAAACAAATCGCTTTCCCTGGGCATCCCATCCTCCCGAAGATTTGATGAACTGGATGCTCTCAAAATGAGGATCAACAGCGGTGCTGATTAGTTTGCGTTTAATCTTTCCTGTGCGGGCATCGGCCAAGAACATATCGATGGACAGCATATCTCGAGTTGACAGAAAAACGATCTGATTCCCATCAGGACTCAACGAGGGAGACACATTCAACCGATTGAGCTCTGTCCCTTTAAACAACAGCCTGCTAGATGGATCCTGAAGCTGAGTCAGTTCAATCAGAGGATTGTATGCTTTTTTCATCGCTTCGTGCCATTCCTTGGACAAATCGGCTAAAGAAATGCCAAGTGTTGACTGTATGGCCTGTTCATAGTTACCTGACCGCCCTGCAGATTTCATAAGGCTGGGCACCTTCATGTCACCCCATTTTCCCGTGATGTAAGCCCATAGAGACTGTCCGTACCGGTAGGGAAAATATTTGTACGTGTTGATCAGTTTTTTAACTGCAGGCAGTTCTTCACGGCGAGTGATGTCTCTCATCCACATAGACGTTAGAGGATCGACAGAACCAATCGACAGGTACTCGGCAAGGCCTTCGATCATCCACAACGGAAGACGCACGGCATTGGGCGGCTGTGAAGAGAATCCCGGATTTCCTAAAGACGTCATATCCATCTGGAAGGCATGAACCAGCTCGTGCCCAATCACATGGTCCGATTCACCCAGAGATGCACCGAGAGGAAGAACAATGCGTCTTTTAAACATCTCCGTCACTCCACCTGTGCCTTCTCCAAGAATCCCTGAGATAGCCGTTGTCTGCTGAAAATGTGGTGAGCTGGCATAGAGTATCAAAATCTGCCGGTCACTGAGATTATGACTAAAAACTCTTGAAAGACGGGAATACCAGCGTTCAGCCAAACGCGCTGCAATGGGTGCGGTCTCCGCGAGTTCTGAGTAAAAATAGATGTCGAAGTGTTCCGTTCTTATCAATTTAAAGTCGAATGATTCATACTGGACTTTGTTCCGCCCAAAATACTGGGCATGAACCGGAGTAGCAATATAGAGAAAACTTAGGCAGACAAGCAAGAAGAAACAAGAAGCATTTATAAATCTATAGAAATTTATCACGACGCGTCCTCTCAATCCAAAATCCCGGAACACCTACTTAACTATTTTAGCAGAAACTCCCGGCATTTCAACCAAGTCGGATGAACAAGTAAAATAGAATTAAATTTTAATGAATATCTTCTTCCGGTAGAGAGGAAAGAGGATGGCCAGCCAGATTAAAAGGAGAATAAGGGGATACAGAAGAGAACCGAAAAGTGGTCCGGCCCAGGGGACAAGGAGTTTATTGTAAACAAAACTCCGTAATGACATGGCTTCTCCCCCCCGCACCGAGACATTTATCAAAGCGATCAATTTGACCATCAATGTCGATCCGGCATACACGGCGATCGCGTTTGTCCCAAAGACAAGAAATGGATAGGCCCATTTATTTTTTCCCAAAATATCATTAATCCCGTAGCACAATCCCAGGACTACAGCAGCTGCTCCAGCTGTAAAAACAACAAACGTACTCGTCCACAGCTGTTTGTTGATGGGAAACAAAGGATGAAGGAGAAGGCCTAAAATCACAAAAATTATCCCTGCCACAAAAAGACCGACCATTTTATTCACCTGGCTTCTCTGAAACAGCAGCCAATCTCCAGTTAATGTCCCCAATAGTGCCGTAGCAGCGGCCGGAAAAGTGCTGAGAATCCCTTCGGGATCAAATGTTGTTTTATAGAGATGCCCAGCAAGAAGTTTCATATCGATAAAACTGCATAAATTCCCTTCAAATTCCAGGCTCCCTGCACCATAGCCAGGCACAGGAACAAGTTTCATCACGGCCCAGTACCCCGCAAGGAGAAATAAAGTGAAAGCCACTCGTCCTCTTGGCCTGACTTTAAGGAATAGGAGTGAAGCAAATAAGTAACAGAGCGCTATGCGCTGGAGGACCCCAGGTATTCTGAGGGATTCAAAGTTAAATGAAGGAAAAATCCTCAGGAAATACCCCACAGCAAAGAGTAAAATTGTTCTTCTAAAAATTTTAACATATAGAGCAGAGGATACGGCCCCTTCAATTATTTTTTTCGACAATGAAAAAGTGATCGATACCCCAACAATGAAGAGGAAAAACGGAAAAATGAGATCTGTCGGTGTCCATCCATGCCATTGTGCATGCCTCAGCGGCCCATAGACAAAACTCCAGCTTCCGGGATTGTTCACAAGGATCATACCGGCAATGGTTACTCCCCTGAAGATATCTAGAGAGACCAACCGGTCTGGTTTCATTATCTCTTCCCTTATGTCTTGTCTTTTTCAATGAGTGAGGAGTAGGGATGATCCGTCTCATGCAGCCAGTTTATTATGGCCTGGCGATTTTGATGTGTCTTCACTCTATGGCGAGGATTTTTCCAGAGATTATGAAGCTCACCAGGGTCATTGTCCAGGTCATAAAATTCATCGACATCATCATTCCAATGAAGAGCATACTTCCATCGTCCGTCAAAAGTAACAAATGAGTCATTCGCCCAATGGATAAATATGCGTTCTCGAAAAGATGCCTCAGGCCATTTCAAGACCCTGGACAAAGAATTCCCCTGTATCCTTTCCTCGTCAACCGAAAGCCCGAAGATCTCTGCTAATGTCGGGAGAATATCCACACTGCTGCATAGGCTCCGGACAACCGAACCAGGTCTTGTCTGCCCTGGAACACGAATTATTAATGGGACATTAGCCAGTTCCTGATAACCGCTCCTATTCATTTTATAAACCATGCCGTGAGAGGCAAGCATATCCCCATGGTCTGACGTGAAGATGACAATAGTATTCTTAGCTAAGCCCGTTTCAGATAGAGCACTAAGGACTCGTCCGATTTGTGCATCCAGATAGGCACAATACCCATAATAGCGGCGGATATAATCCCGGAACTGCTCCTCGGACCAATTTGGGAGTTTATAGCACACCTTGTTCGTCCTCTGATGCTCGGGTTTCCCCTCAAGGAGGTCAAAAAAATTGGATGGAAGAGGACACTGCTCGAGTGAATACATTGTATCCCAAGGCTTTGGGGGAGCTACGGGAAGATGCGGCCCAAAGTAAGACAAAAAGAGAGAAAAGGGCTGAGTGCTGCCGCGCCGGTTGCGGATAAACTGCTCGGCCTTTTGGGAAAAAAAAGAGGCCATATGATGTTCCGCAGGCAATAGTGAATACCTGTGTTCTGTGTTTGGCCCACTGGGAAGGTCATTGTGATTTCCAGGCTTAGGTCTGCGAGCTAAAAGCTCCTCCAATCCAACCTTTTTTAGATAGTCGTGATACTGCTTCCAACCTCCCGCCCAAATATCAAAACCAAGTTGAGGTTGGTCCTCACCCACCCCTCCCTCAACTTTCTCATAGATAAATCCGCTCTCATCTGGAACCCGACTGTGATACCAGCGTCCATCAAAGGGTTTTTGTTCCGGGACATTCCTGTACATATAGCCGCTGAGATGACTTTTGCCAAAATAGGCCGTAGCCCGCCCCGCGTTACGTAAAAGAAATCCCAGAGAAGGCACTTCATCTGATAGGATCACATTATTAGTCGTCACCCCATGCCTCTGTGGATAACAGCCTGTCAGAATGGTGGCCCGTGAAGGGCTGCAGGGAAAGGCTCCAATATAAAAATTGGAAAATCGAGTGCCTGTCTCGGCGAGACGGTCGAGATGGGGGGTAGGATTAAGAGGATTTCCATAACAACCAAGAGTAGAGACAGGTTGCTGATCGGTCATAATAAAAAGGAGGTTCAAAGGGCGTGTGCTTTTTTCTCTTCCGGAACAAGAAAAGCTCGCGGCTGCAGCCGAACCCACCGCTAATGTTTGCAAAAATCTTCGCCTTGAAATCGTGCTCATATCTCCTCCCGCAAATAGTTCAATGATCTTTCTGGTATTTATCACATTGAAATCCCAAGGTCAAAAATATTGATTAATATCTATTGGAAAATGTGATAAGTATAATACTTCAAAAAGGAGGATGGAGTTGACAGACGTCTTTTCAACGAACTTCGCGACAATTGACTGGATTATCGTCTCGGTCTATATCTGTATTCCCGTCGTCATTGGCCTCATCGTTAAAAAATACATCCGGCAGTTGAGCGACTTCATTGTAGCTGGACGCTCATTGAGGCTGTTTATTGCCATTGCTACTCTTACAGGGACTGAGCTGGGTTTGGTAACAGTCATGTACAATTCCGAGTTAGGATTTCTCCATGGTTTTTCTGCCTTTCATGTCGCAATCATTGAAGTCGCCTGCATACTGGCCATCGGACTGACCGGTTTTATTGTCTACAAACTTCGGCAGCTCAGGGTTATGACCATTCCTGAGTTTTATCAGATACGCTTTGGAAAAAACGTGCGTTTTGTGGGCGGAATTATCCTTGCCCTGGGAGGGATCCTCAATATGGGGCTTTTTCTTCAAGCCGGAGCCCGCTTTATGATGGGCGTGACAGGCTACAGCAATCCCGCTGGGCTAAAAATATTCATGTCGGCCATGTTGATCATGGTTCTCATCTACACCGTGGCCGGAGGCATGATTTCCGTCGTGATCAATGATTTTTTGCAGTTTGTCGTCCTGTCCATCGGCATGATTATCGGATCGATCTTCGCCATCAAAGCAATCGGATGGGACAACCTTTTTAAAGCACCTGAATCGGTCGACAGCGCTTCTTGGTTTAGCCCCATCGCGGAGGGTTCGGAATTTGGAACAATTTATGTCATCTTTATGGTTGTACTCACCTTTTCTGCCGGTGCTCTCTGGCAGTCAGGGACACTCCGAGCTCTTTCGGCCAAAACACCCAAAGTCGCCAAACAGCTGTATGCCTGGAGTTCCGTATCATACCTGGCCCGCCGGGTCATCCCCATGCTCTGGGGAATCTGTGCATTCATCTTCGTCTCACAAGCGCCCAAGATGCTTGCAGCCTTTCAGGGACCCGAGGCTCTCAACAGTCAATTCGGTATGCCCATATTTATCGCAAAAGTTCTTCCCAGTGGATTATTGGGATTGATCGCCGCAGGCATGTTTGCTGCTTTTATGTCCACACATGACAGTTATCTGCTGAGCTGGAGTTCGGTTATCACACAGGATATCATTGCACCACTGAGGAACAAGGCTCTTTCGGATAAATCCCGTCTTCAAATCACAAGGATATGTATCGTGGCGATAGGGTTGTTTCTTCTCATCTGGGGACTCTGGTTTGAAGCCCCTGTGTCTCTCTGGAACTACATGGCCGTAACAGGGACAATTTATCTAGCAGGCGCCTTTACTGTAGTCACTGCCGGACTTTACTGGAAAAAAGCCAGCAAAACCGGAGCTATGATCGCACTCTTTGCAGGATTGATCGCCATCCTGGGAATTGGACCATGGACCAGGGGTGAAAACGTTCCCTTTTATTTTACAGATAAGTTTATCGGTGTGATGACATTCGCAATTGCAATTTTGGGGATGATAATCGGATCGCTTCTTTTTCCGGACAAAAAGAAAGTGGAGGAGGCAAACCAATGACTTGGATGCAGTTATGGAAATTCATTTTGATTTTTACCTTATCCGCCTATTCACTCCTCGTTATCATCGTTTCTCTTGGCGGCATGAAAAATCTTTTTCAGATGCTCCAAGAACTCAAAGAGCCGCCTGATCCACCTGAGAATTCAAATTCTTAAAATTTTCGTTTTTTCACTATTGTTTCTGAATCCAGAGGAAGTCGATCCCGATTTCAGGCGCACGGACCTGTGGATTAGCGCCTTCATATTTCAGGGAAAGAATGTGTCTGCCGGCTTCAAGCTCCTGAGTTGGAAGAGCGAAATTGCGCAGAAGTGTTCGGTAAGGACGGTAGAGATCAAGAATTTCTCTTTTGTTGTTCAGTGTCATTTTTTCCCCATCGAGAAGGAACGAAATTTGACCCGAGTTTGGAGTCAAAGCTAGAGCAATGTGAATCCTCTTGTTTCCCTCTTCATCAACAGAAAAAGAGAAATTTTTGGTGTCTCCTCTGTTATTGGGAGTCCAAATCAGAATTTTCCCATCCGACCACAGCCGTCCTTCAGAAAAATGTGTCTGTCGCAGGCTGCCTATGGTTTTTCCCGGTTCGTAAAAAATTGAATTTCGCGCTCCTCTCCGAGCAGCAGGCTGCCATTTATCGGGAAGCTGAAGGGGCCGAACATCTTCGGGTGAAATCAACAGATGGTCATCTGTCCCTCCAGGACGGGCGTAGTGATAGCCTATCCGCGCATAGGACAATCCAGGCGTCCTCTCATGGCTTTTGAGCTCCATATAAAAACGGATGTGTTTTTGAAACGGCAGGGGATCCAGGATGTGCCAGCGGTAATTGGTCACAAATCCTCGATTTCCGGGTCCATCATTCCTGGGTTGGCCGCAGTAGGGAAAGTAAAATATATCTGGAGATGACCAGGAATAGTTGTAGTAATCTTCCGAGCCTGTTCCGAATGTGGAAGGGACACGATCTTCATCGACAAAAATCTTTTCATCCCCTTCGCCCCACCAACTTCCGCTGGGCGTGGGAACATCATTCGGATTGAGTAAGTAGGATGTTGTCCCGACATACATTCCCTGACCCACTGCGATAATAAAAGGGAGATCCTGGACATCCGTGTTCGAAGCAATCATGTTGTGTTCGACACGCCAGCGTGCCCGAAAATGCATGGATAAATCCTCATTCCAATCGTAGTTCATTGGAAGAATTGAACCTTGAATCTCGACCTCTTGATCCCCAAGATTTTCAAAACTCAGCTGCAAAGATTCCTTAAATGGCATCACATACCGGCAGACCATCGTCCCATCCGGTTTTACTGTAAAAGGCATAGAAACATAGGGATTGATCCCAGGTGCAGCTCCGAAAAAATCCCCAACTGGTGACTGGATTTGACCCAATGGAGCGCCATCACAGTTTATGTGCATTACAGTCTGACGTAGCGCTCTGTCTCTATCCGGAGCATCGAGGTGGACACTAAGAACTTCGACGGCTTTTGGTCCTGACAGAACTATTGCTTCTCTTTTTTCGAGAGGATTTATAGAAAGCTGAAACGTTGCAAATGATGTTGTGGATCGGAGTTCCATTTCTTTATCCGGATCAAGGAGTACGGAAGTTACGCGATCTATAACCTCACTCGATTCTTTTATGTCTTCGGGCTGAAAGGTCTCAACATTGGCCCCTTCCTTGTATAAACGCACACCAACCTGGTAAAAATGGCTTTTTTCGACATCCCCTATCCAGATCATCCTCATGCCTCGGGCAAAAGGAATAGGTGTATAGCAGGCATCTCTCTGGTACACGGTTTCCTCAAATCGCTCCATGTTAATGTTTTCGATTTCAGAAAAACTGTCATAAAATTTATGAAAAAAATTCACGGCCGGGCCATCATAGAGGGGTTCAGCATCACCATCGAGATAGAGCTGAATAACTCCGTCGATTGCGGCCGTCCAGAGCCTGACTATTGCCCCCGGACCATTTACTTCTGCAATCAAATACTCCCCTATTCCATTTTCATCAGGTTGTTTAAGTACAACCTCAAAATTAGGGATAGGTTCTCCTCCGAATCCATCGGAATTGGCAAACCAGTCAGGACCTCCGGGAAGCTTACTCCTGCGGTCAAAAGAGGAAAACTGAATCGTGCGATATGCCGGATCAGGAAAATTTGTCAACCGGACCATGTCCACCATCTCTTCATAAAGGCTGGCCGTTGAAACCTCAGATAAAGAAGGATCCTGCATTCCACAGGAGATCAAAAGAAAGGATAGAAAAAAGAGAATTCCCCATTTATTTCTGATCATGTCTTTCCTCCGAAAAAAATCTTGTTTCTAATAAATCAAAATTTGTAGTTTTGGTCAAATGATTTACGGATACAAAGAGTATCCCCGAAGACAATTAAGGAATGGAACAAAATTAAGGATTTAAATAGTGATTTTATTGTGATAAATGCTTATTTGTTTCTTAAGTAGCCAGTCTCCTCTTTTTTTGATATATAAGGAATGAATATGGTGCTGGAATGAAACTGCTCAAAATTGGAATATCAGGAGTCCGAGGCATAGTCGGAGAAACCATCAATCCAGAACTGGTCATGGATTTTGCCTGCGCTTTTGGAACCTTTTTGCGCTCCGGAAAAGTTCTTATCGGGAGAGACTCCAGAATTTCCGGCCCCATGCTCCATTCTGCGGTCCTCTCTTCACTTCTTTCCACTGGATGTGACGTTATCGATATGGGAATTTGTCCGGCACCTGTTCTGCAGTACCAAGTCAGAAAACAACGAGCCCGTGGAGCCGTATCCATATCCGCAGGACATAATGACGCCAAGTGGAATGCCCTGACCTTCATCAACAGCGAAGGGACATACCTCAATGAATTCCAAGGTGAAGAAATGCTCGATCTTTACCACCTTGAAAAGTATAAAAAAGCAAGTGCAGATAAGTTGGGACATCTAACAACAAGCCAAAATCACATCCAAACATATTTCGATTATCTTGCCAAATTTCTCGATGTGGACCTGATAAAAAAAGCGCGTCATAGTGTTGTCATTGATGCATGCAACGGTGGGGGAGCCGGTATCACAAACATTTTCTGCGAAAGACTTGGCTGCGAACTTATTCCCTTGAACAATATTCCCGACGGCAATTTTCCCCATGATCCAGAACCTCGGCCGCGAAATGCGGCCGAGGTGGCCTCGATCATTAAAATCACTGGAGCCGACATCGGTTTTCTTCTCAACAGCGATGTCAGCCGTGTCTCCATTGTTACCGAAAAGGGAGAAACCCTATCCGAAGAATACACTTTTCCCCTGGTGGCAGATTATTACTTGGGTAAAAAACCTGGAACAGTTTTAACCAACTTATCAACATCGAGGAGAATTGAAGATGTGGCCGCCAAATATGATTGTCCGATTTTGAGAGCACGCGTCGGTCAATCCTATGTCATCCAAGCCCTGACTTATGAAGAAGGCGTCCTAGCCGGAGATGGCAGCGGAAGTGTGGCTGTTCGTTCATTCCAACCTGCCTATGACGGATTTTTGACAATGGGCCTGATCCTCGAATCCCTTACTGCAGAGAGATCCTCGATATCGGAAAAGGCTGCACAACTCCCCGAATACCACATCATCAAACAAAAAGTGTATTGTCCATCCCATAAGGCCCACACTATTGTCAACCGGATGAAAAAACTCTATTCTCGGTCCCATACAGATTTGAATGACGGCGTAAGAATGGAGACCAAGGATGGATGGATCCACATCCGCAATTCTGCAACTGAACCTATGATTCGCATTATATCGGAGAGCATCACAAAAAATAAGGCAGAGGCAAGACTGGAGAAGGCGGTCAATTTTATTACCCAGTTTGTATAATCAATGAAAAAAGGACTTTCGTTAAAAATTGGTGTTTCAGGACTCCGGGGTATTGTCGGAGACAGCCTCACTCCTCAATTGGCCGCGAGATTCGCCCAGGCGTTCGGGACATATCTTGGAACCGGAAAAGTTATCATCGGTCAAGATGCAAGAGCCTCAGGCCTAATGATCAAAAATGCCGTTTTAGCCGGATTACTGTCCGTGGGCTGTCAACCGATCGATATTGGTCTTTGTCCCATCCCAACCACAATGATCCTCTCGAAAGAAAGCCCCGCTGTTGGCGCCATTGTTGTCACGGCCAGCCACAATCCCCCCGAGTGGAACGGATTGAAATTCATCAGTGGAAGTGGGCTGTTCCTCAATTTTTTCCAAGTGCAGGAATTTTTGGATATTTATCATCAAGGAGAATTCTCCTGGGTCACTGTTGACAGATATAAAAGAACGGTTCTCGAAAAAAATCCAACGCAGCCTCATCTGAATAAGCTTCTGAATTATTTAGATATCAAATCCATCCAAAAGAAAAAATATACAGTTGTGGCTGACTGCTGCAACGGAGCCGGAGCGAGGCTCCTTCCTGAGTTTCTTAGCCGTTTGGGTTGCCGCGTCGTCCAAATCGATCAAGAAAGAGAGAATGGAATCCCCGCCCACCAGGAACCCTCCTCAGAAAACATCCTCCAATTGGGCCGGGAGGTCAAGAAAAATGGAGCGGATGTCGGTTTTATTCAGGATGCTGATGCCGACCGGCTCGCCATTGTCAGCGAAAAGGGAATTCCTCTCGGAGATGAAATGACTTTGGCCCTGGCTGTGGATTATGTCTTGAGTAAAAAATCCGGTCCCGTCGCTGTCAACCTGTCTACGTCCCGGGCCATCGAGGATATCGCCCGAAAATACAAAGTTCCGGTCTATCGAACCAAGATCGGGGAAATCAATGTTGTCGAACAAATCCTTCAAAAGGGGGCCATCATAGGAGGAGAAGGCAACGGAGGAGTGATATTCCCCACAATTCATCCCTGTCGAGACAGCTTCACGGCAATCGGTCTTACGCTAGAGGCCATGAGCAAATCGGGAAAATCCATTTCTCAACTCCAAGAGTGTATTCCAAAATACGCTATGGTTAAAGATCAAATCGAAGGAACTTACGAACAGGCTTTTCGGATCCTTAGACTATTAAGAAAAAAATATCAAGACAAGGAGGGTATCTCTACGATAGACGGCTTAAAGTTCGACTTCAAAGATTCTTGGCTGCATATCAGACCGTCTAACACCGAACCCATAATCAGGATTTTCGCTGAGGCAAAAAGTAGACAGAAAGCAAAAAGACAAATCGACCGCTTAAAACGGGACATAAAGGACATTGTAGATGGAAATTATCATTAAAACCGATTACGATGAAGTCTGTTCAGAGGCCTATCAAATTATCTCTCATGCGTGGCAGAGAAAGAAGAATATTGTATTAGGGCTAGCCACTGGACGAACTCCTCTTGGCGTGTATGCAAAACTCATCGATGCCTATAAAAAAGGAGAAATCGATTTCTCCAGGACAAGAGCATTTAGCCTTGATGAATATCTGGGATTAGAAGAAAATCACCCTCAGAGTTTCGCCACCTATATGAATAAAAATCTGTACAGCCAAATAAATATAAAGAAGGAAAACATCCATGGACTCCATGGATTACCCGAAGATATCGACAAACACTGCCGGCAGTACGAGGCATCAATAAAAAGTGTCGGTGGAATAGATATCCAGATACTAGGAATTGGTGCAAACGGTCACATCGGATTCAACGAGCCCAGTTCTTCGCTAGCCTCAAGAACTCGAGCTAAAACTTTAACTGAGGAAACTATAAAAGCCAACAGACTTTTTTTTGAGGAAGGAGAGGATGTTCCCCGTCACTGTTTAACGATGGGGATTGGAACTATTTTGGAAGCAAAAACTCTCCTCTTCCTTGCGTTTGGGAAAAATAAAGGAGATGCAATTGTTAAAAGTGTAGAAGGTCCGGTCACAGCTATGGTTCCCGCTTCAGCTCTCCAGCTTCATCCTGATGTCAAGATCATCCTCGATGAGGACGCCGCTTCCCAACTCTTGAGAAAAGATTATTATCGCTGGGTTTATAACAACAAAAAGGGTGTTGAGAGATACGAAAAAAAACGATGATCTAGCGAATCACTCAAACTCCGTTTGAGAATAAACCTCTTGGCCTTTTAAAACTGTTTTTTTAATGTTGAATTTATCGTCAAAAATGACGAGATTCGCTTGATATCCTTCTTTTAAATGTCCTATTCTATCTTCCAGTCCAAGAATACGTGCCGGATTTGATGTCACCATTTTAACGACCTCTGGCACATTCAGACCACACCACTCCAAAACATTTTTCATCGCTCTGTTAAGAGGCACAACACTCCCGGCAAGAGTGTTAGATTCTAATAAGACCGCTTTTTCTCCTTCCACAAAAACTTGAGAATTTTCAATTTCATACACTCCATCCCCCATTCCTGAGGCCATGAAAGAATCGGTTACAAGGCAAATACGGTCGACGCCCATTTGTGCAAGAGCAATCCGGATTGAAGCCGGATGCACATGCATTCCATCGGCGATAATCTCGGATGTCACTGTTTCTGAATCCAACACGGCACCGATAACTCCGGGTTCACGGTGATGGAAGTCTCTCATGGCATTGAACAGATGAGTCGCATGAGAAATGCCCGCCTTAAAACTCTCGGTAGCTTGAGTGTAAGTTGCATTAGAATGTCCAATAGCGGTTGTCACTCCTCTTTTTTTGAATAGGGGGATCAGATTCATGTGTTGAGGTATTTCAGGAGCGAAAGGGATGATGGCTGTCAACCCATTCAGTGCATCGAGGATTCGTTTTGTCTCCTCTTCATCGAGATTCCCAACAAATTGAGAATTATGTGCTCCCTTTTTATTGACGTTGATATAAGGGCCCTCGATGTAGACGCCCAGAATTTCCGAATCCAGAGATAGTGCTTGTGCTGCTTTGACCTCTTCCACCGCACGGACAAGAGAATCAACAGATGTGGCCATTGTCGCACCGACAAATCCGGTCACACCACAGCGGGCCTGAAAGGAGGAGATGATTTTTAAACTCTTTAAATCGGCATCCAAAATGTCCTTTCCAACAGCGCCATGGAAATGGAGATCGATAAAACCGGGGGCGATAAAGTTTTCACCCATATCGACAATTTCAAAACCACTGTTAACGGCGGATTTCCTGAAATCGGATACAGAAAGAATGCGCTCTCCCTCGACCACAACCATGCCCCGCGGCAAAAGGCTATCAGAGAGAACACAATGGCCTATATATACTTTTTTCATAAGACAACCTACAACATTTGAATGTTTTCTATGGCGATTTCACGGGACAGAATAAACTGAAGATGAGGGAGCTATCTTTTCATAAAGTCTGCACTTGAAAATTTAGCCTGTTTTGTAAACTCTTCAGAAACAGTATAGGTCCCTTCCGGAGCCGCCTTCTGGGAAATTTCGACAACTTCCTGATAGGAGTTGATGTCTGTTCCCATCATATTCATGGTTGT
>CAZLLG010000015.1:0-24981 GCA_964560275.1 uncultured Eubacteriales bacterium
TGGCCGGATAACGTGAACCTTGACAAAGCACGTCGCCTGCTTTGGCCGATCAAGCAGAAATACGGCAACAAGATCTCGTGGGCCGACCTGATGATCCTCGCCGGTAACTGTGCCCTTGAGTCGATGGGATTCAAGACTTTCGGCTTTGGCGGAGGACGTGAGGACGTCTGGGAACCGGAACAGGACATCTACTGGGGGACTGAGACAGAGTGGCTTGGTGATAAACGCTATTCAGGCGACCGTGAGCTCGAAAATCCGCTCGCCGCCGTACAGATGGGCCTGATTTACGTGAACCCAGAAGGGCCGAACGGTGAACCAGATGCGGTCGCCTCCGGCCGTGATGTTCGTGAAACCTTCGCACGCATGGCGATGAACGACGAAGAGACCGTCGCTCTCGTCGCAGGCGGGCACACCTTCGGCAAATGCCACGGCGCAGGAGATGCGGCACATGTGGGTCCTGAGCCCGAGGGGGCCCTCATCGAGGAACAAGGTCTCGGCTGGAAGAGCAACTTCGGCAGCGGAAAAGGTGATGACACCATCTCCAGCGGCATCGAAGGTGCTTGGAATCCGACCCCGACCAAGTGGGACATGGGCTACTTCGATACTCTGTTCGGCTACGATTGGAACCTAGTAAAAAGCCCTGCCGGAGCCTATCAGTGGGTTCCGACCGATCCGGATGCAGCGAACGCTGTGCGAGGCGCACACGATCCGTCTAAACGGCAAGCACCCATAATGACCACCGCTGACCTCTCGCTGAGAATGGATCCGATTTATAAACCGATAGCGAAGCGGTTCCACGAGAACCCGGAAGAGTTCGCGGACGCTTTCGCCCGGGCGTGGTTCAAGCTAACACACCGTGACATGGGCCCCCGCTCACGCTATCTCGGTCCGGAAGTGCCTAAAGAAGAACTTATTTGGCAGGATCCGATCCCCGCAGTCGATTTTGAGTTAATCGAAGAACAGGACATAGCAGACCTTAAAGACAAGATCCTCGCTTCAGGGCTGTCTGTCTCCCAGTTGGTCTCGACCGCATGGGCATCGGCATCTACGTTCCGTGGCTCCGACAAGCGCGGCGGTGCAAATGGGGCACGCATCCGTCTCGCGCCGCAGAAAGAATGGGAGATCAACCAGCCTGATCAATTGGCGAAAGTGCTGGGCATCCTTGAAGCAATCCAAAAAGAATTCAACAACGCGCAGTCCGGCGGCAAGAAGGTCTCGCTCGCCGACTTAATCGTGCTGGGTGGTTGTGCAGGTGTCGAACAAGCTGCAAAGAATGCCGGCCACGATGTGACCGTACCCTTTACGCCAGGACGCACGGATGCATCCCAGGAGCAAACCGACGTGGAATCCTTCGCCGTACTCGAACCGGCTGCAGACGGGTTTCGAAACTACCAAAAGCAAAAATTCGCTGTCTCGGCAGAGGAAATGCTGCTTGATCGGGCTCAACTGCTGACGCTGACTGCTCCTGAGATGACTGTTCTGGTTGGCGGGATGCGCGTTTTGAATGCCAACTTCGGAAAGTCCCCGCACGGCGCCTTCACCAAGCGACCAGAGACACTCACCAATGACTTCTTCGTGAATTTGCTCGACATGAGTACGGAGTGGAAGGCAAACTCGGAAGACGAAGACCTGTTCGAAGGTCATGATCGGACAACGGGCAAAACCAAGTGGACCGGCACCCATGTCGACCTCATCTTTGGTTCGAACTCTCAACTCCGGGCCTTAGCAGAAGTCTACGGATGTGAGGACTCCCAGGAGAAGTTCCTGCACGACTTTATAGCAGTGTGGAACAAGGTGATGAATCTCGACCGCTTCGAACTCGCCTGATCGTTGCATAAACAGGAATAGATCATTCAACAGAATTAGTAACTAAAATATGTATGGAGGAACAATGTCATCGTTAAAAGGAAGTAAAACAGAAAAAAACATTTTAACCGCATTTGCGGGAGAATCACAGGCCAGAAACCGCTACACTTATTTTGCCAGCCAAGCAAAAAAGGAGGGTTACGTACAGATTTCTTCTTTTTTTGAAGAAACTGCAAATCAGGAAAAAGAACACGCCAAAAGGTTGTTCAAACTTCTTGAGGGTGGAGAGGTCGAAATTACCGGCGCCTTTCCGGCCGGTGTCATCGGCACTACGTTAGAGAACCTCAAGGAGGCTGCCAGCGGGGAAAACTATGAACATACAATCATGTACCCTGGATTTGCTAAAACAGCACGGGAAGAAGGCTTCGAAGATGAAGCGGCGATATTCGAAGCGATTGCCGTTGCCGAAAAGCAGCATGAAAAACGATACAACGATCTGGCAACCAACATCGAAGCAGACAGAGTTTTCAGGCGGGATGAAAGCGTCACCTGGAGATGCCGCAACTGCGGATATTTGCACGAAGACGACGACGCCCCTGAAGAATGCCCCGCCTGCGCTCATCCACAGGCCCATTTCGAACTACTTGGAGAAAATTGGTAGGCAATTTTTTCATCCTGAACAACGTTAAAGATTAAAAAAGGCGTCGACGACATATGGAGAATCTATTGAAAAAAAACAATGTAAATTTTTCAAGAAGGAAGACAGTCTCGAGACGTGATTTTTTGAAAAGAACATCCGTGGGAGCTATGGGGTTCGCGATGACTGGAAAACTGTTATCCAATGTTCTTTCTCCGCTTAAAACTGCATCCGGCTCAGTAAGTAAGGTTGTTCTGGTTCATCACAGCAAGGTCATCGACGAGACTGGACTTATTCAACAGCCGCTAGTCCAGAAAATGATCGACAAGGCCGTGATCGCTTTTTCTGGGGAAAACACCCTGGCGGATGCCTGGAACAAATATTTTTCGGCGGATGATGTCGTTGGTTTGAAAGTCAATTCACTAGGAGTGATGGATCTTCGCGGCATGGACTTTCTTCAACATTTCCACGAGGTTCCAATTGCAATCGTAAACGGTCTTAAACAAGCTGGATTAAAGGAAAAGAATTTTATTATTTGGGACCGAAGCGATGAGGAACTGGCACAAGCAGGCTTCACCATCAACCGTGATCCTTCAGCAATGAGGATCATGGGTAATAAAAAGAGCCGACAAGGGCGGGAAGGGCAGTTCAATCCAAAATCTTATCCGGTAGGAGAGAGTTCCAGCCGTGTCTGCAGTATTTTGGCCGATCACTGCACTTCAATGATCAATATTCCTATCCCTAAAACACACAGCACCTCCACCTTCACTTGCAGCCTGAAAAATCACTTTGGCACCATAGATAATCCCCGAAGCTTTCATCCAGATTCATGTACAAATCCTGGAATTCCTGAAGTTAATGCTATCCCCGTAATCAGGGACAAAGAGAAACTGATCGTTTGTGATGCCATGCTGGTGGCTATTGAAGGTGGCCCCCGGTGGAACCGTCGTTTCACTAAACCCTACGGGGGAATTCTCGTCGGCACCGATCCGGTAGCCATTGATACGATCGCGGCAAAGATCCTTGATGATATGCGCACCAAGGAAGGGATGGATCCAATCGCCTCAAGCACCAACCACATCTCTTTATCTGCAGAACTCGGACTCGGCACAAACAATATGGATAATATAGAGATGGTTAAACTGAACCTGTAGATATCAAAATTTGTCAGAAATATCTAAAAATATCAAATATATCTAACTCGATTTAAATTATCATCTATTATAGTTGCGATATAACAAAGATATTGATAAGGTATTCCTGCATTTTAAGTATATATTTAGGATATTTTTAAATTGACATTGTGTGTGGATTGTTCCCAGAACAGAGCATGCAGTGCTTTAATTACAGGAAAAAAGAGGGATGGAAACCATAAATAAAATTGAACTTACTGATGAAAACACTTTCCCGAATGAGAGTGTTTTAAAAAGGGTACTTGGAAGATCTTATAGTGCATATTTGGAATTACTAAAGTTGTTTGATAATAATGATTTGGCCCTTGAATGGCGGTACTATAGGGATGGTAAAGCATGGTTATGCAAAGTACAAAAGAGGAAAAGAACGATTGTATGGATGTCAGCTTGGAAGGGATACATGCAAGCAGCCATATATCTTCCTGAGAGATACATTGAAGATATATTCAAACTCAGTATTTCTGAAGACACAAAAAATAAAATAATGAAAACAAAAAATGTTGGTAAATCAAAACCATGTATTTTTGAGATTAAAAATAAAAAAGCACTTAGGGATTTTGAAAAAGTGATGAAATTTAAAATTCAGACCAAATAGAGAGAATAAATTTGCTACAAATATTTCCAGCAAAATCACGCATTCTTAACTGGATCGATTTTGAAGGGGGCAGGTCTTAACAATAGAAGTCTTTTGTTCAAATCCCCTATCGCCCACAATTCCCAAACAAAAAAAAGTGTTCCTTTCAGAGCTCCCTTCAAATTAACTAGGAGGGATAGAGGTCATTTATATCAATACAGGCATCTTGCTTTTTATCTCTACTTCAAATCCTCCCCATGTCGTTTATCCGGTGGAGCGAAGTTCTGTGGGATCTCTCCTGTCAAGGAGTCGAGGAACATAACTATAGCATCGCGGTCATCGCCATTCAGTACCATTCCTAACTGCACACTAGCCATGATTCGTACTGCTTCACCGAGCTCCACTATTGAGCCATCATGAAAGTAGGGTGGAGTCTTGGCGATGTTACGTAAAATTTGCACTCGAAAAACATACTTGTCTTCTTCTTCTTTTGTGACAGCAAATCGGCCATTATCGATCTTTTCGGATCCTGTTTCGAGCCAGAAATCCTTCGTCAGGCCAAACCGCTGCAGCGATTCCCCCCCCAATAATCGGCCGCTATGGCAGCCTGCACAACCGATATCCACGAAAGCGCGTAACCCGGCCTTCTGATCCGGATTCAAAGCTTGAGCGTTACCTGCTATGAAGCGGTCAAATGGTGCAGGTGTGAGAAGAGTGGCCTGATATGCCTCTAGCGCTTTTCCATAGTTTTGAGAAGAAAGTGGTTCTGTATCTGAGGGGAAGGCGGCTTTGAATGTTGGGAGATAGTTGAACTGTTTAAGCTTTTTAACAAATTCTTCCTTTGTTTCAAAACCCAATGAGCCAGTGATCGAGCCTTGTGCCTGTTCCGAACCTGATTTTCTATCGCCACGCCAACGCAGCAGAGGCTGATCCATCGAATTAAAAACGGACTGGGAATGCCGCGAGGATATTTTGCCGCGAGCACTGATTGAGAAACGGCGTCGATCAGAGCCCCAATCTTCTGCAGTGTGGCAGCTTGCACAAGCTGTTTTTCTATCAAAAGACAACTGTTCATCCCAAAAAAGAATCCGGCCTAGCTCTACTTGAGGCATTTGTAGAGCGGAGTTCGGTATAGCTTCGATTCGACCGAAATATTCTTGAGCGTCATCGAGAAGCTGTTCATCAAGAGGATCTGTGCCCAATCCACAGAAAGCTGAAGTCATTATGAGAATTAGAAGTATAAACCTCATAGTTTCCTCCTTTCCCAAAGTCACAAATTCCTGAAAATATATTTTTTGCAAACGATGGAATTATGTTACTAGATGAAGGTCATAAAAGCCAGTCGAACTCATGGAAAATCCTCTGTAATGGAGCGTCTGGGGAGTGATCCGGATTCACACTCACCACGAAATGAGCTGGATTTTTGTCCATCCCGTTTTTTTACAGAATAGGAGTATTGTGCATTAATCCGAAAAAATCTATGATTATGTGTAATGTAATAAATTTAAACTCAATTGGAGGAAAACTAGCAAAATGAAAAACAAAAATATGTTTATTTTATCAGGGCTGATCTTCATTTTAATTTTTAGTCTAACCGGACAAGAGGCGCCGCAAAACTGGAACGCTAAAACCCTTTGGGAGAGTAAAGAAAAGATTCAAAGAGTCATCGTCGCCGATATCGATCACAAGCACACGGGAGACGAAATTATTTCCGTAGCTGCAAATGGTGAAGTTGTCTATTCTTATCTGTCCTCCGGCGATTGGAAAAACGAAATTCTCTGGGCTGACACGGAATCTCTTACAGGAGCTGCTGCGGGTGAATTGGATAAAAGTCATCCAGGCTATGAGATTATCGTTGGGGGTACAAGGGGCGTTGTGGAATTGATCCATTTTGATACCAAGAGACACCAGACAATATTTGACAAAGGAGGCTCTATTCATGGGCTCTCCATAGGAGAGCTCGATGAAGCCTTTCATTCTCAGGAAGTGGTCGTTGTCGACGAAAGTGGGCAGCTATTTATTCTTTTTAAAGAAAAGGATTGGAAATCCAAACTACTTCTTAAAGACACGGGCCGTCTGAGGGATACAGTCATTGGAGATTTTGATAGGACTCACCCGGGACTGGAGGCACTGGTGGTCGGCACATCAGCTAAAGTCGTACAAGTTTATGCGGAAAATAGTGATTGGAAGACCAAGATCATAAACCAAGCCCCTGAAGGACTGGGACGCATTGCAGCGGGTGAAATTCTTGGAAAATTCGATGGACCGGAGGTCGTTGTAGTTGGAGATAAAGGAGGGGTATTTTTGTTGAAGCAGGAGAAAGGAGACTGGAAATCTGAGGAAATTTTTAGGGACAGTGATGGACTGAGAGGTGTAGCAGTTGCCAATGTCCAACCAGATCTTCCCGGAAATGAAGTGATTATTTTCGGCTACTCGAAAAATGTAACAATGATTTATTTAAAGAACAAAAAGTGGACAGCCGAAATAATGTGGACTGATTCAGACCGTGCCCATAGTCTGGCATGTGGAAACATTTTTCCTTCCACATCCTGGGAGGAATCCGTAGTTGGCGGTTATTCAAAAATGGTCACAGGAATTTTCTTTAAAAAACAATAGTAGGATATAAACACACCACAGAGCGCCTCAGAAGTATTCCCTACTCCCCTTGGCTGCCCTGATCAGGAGGTCGAGATCAGATCGCCGATTTTGGCTGGAAACACGGGGGGACGCACAGTGTTCAGATCCCAGCCGAGGAGGAATCTCAATGCGTTCGAGCAGATGCGGCCCTGACACGGTCCCATGCCGCAGCGGGTATAAAGCTTGGCGGAACACTGGTCTGCAAGATTTTTCAACTGTCCGTAGGTGATGTCTTCACAGCGGCATATTATCGTGTCGTCGTCGGGCATTCCTTTTAATTGGGTCTTCAAGGCAAAGGATTTGTTCAAACAGCGTGCGAATTTCCGCTTCCGCTCGCGCTTCCTAAAATGCCGGATCGCCTCAGCTTCTCTCCCTGTGGCGGCCAATCCGGCAATCTGGCCTTCTAAAACGGCCAGGTCAACGCCTCCGATGCCTGTAATTTCGCCGGCACAGAAGATGTTTTTCACCGAAGTTTGTTGAAACCGATCCACGACCGTACTGCCGCTTTTCTGGTCGCAGCCCGCCAATACCGGAAGGGCCCCGCTGGAGACCATCCCGAATCCGCAAGCCACCAGGTCACATTTAAGTCGACGCTGCCGCATCCCATTGGTCAGGATGACCTCTCTGACCCGTGCATTTCCCTTGGCTTCCTTGATCCAGGTATTTGCGTAATAGGGGGATGGAAGATAATGGCGGGCATGTCCCATCCCTTCCCGGATCTTGCCGGGATTATGCAACAGGGTTCCGACAGCGAAGCCGAGCAGTCTCCGCCGGGACGTCTGCTCCGCAATAGCGAGGATTCTCGCGCCCGCTTGTGCCAGTTTTCCTGCGACCGCAAAAAGCAGCGGCCCGGATCCTGCAACCACGATTCTGAGGCCTTCAACCGGCATGCCGCCTTTCAACATAACTAGGACACCTCCTGCCCCCATGACATAAGGCAGGGTCCATCCGGGAAAAGGCAGTAAAAGTTCTTGAGCTCCTGGGGCCAGGATAAGCTTATGGAATTCGATGTATTCCAGCCCCCCGGATTCTCGCTGCACGAGCAATGATGCGGGAAGTATATCGATTACGGTAGAGCCGAATTGTTGCGTTATCGGGAGACGCTCAAGTCTAGTCAGCCACGGTTTGACCTCTTTGGGAGCGGAGGCCTCATGAATATGTCGCCAGATCTGTCCCCCGGGACGGGGCTGGGGATCGATTAAAGTCACCTGGGCTTGAGACTCAGCGGCCCGCCAGGCTGAGGCTATCCCGGCCGGACCCGCGCCAACCACAACGATTTTTGTCATTGAGTGAGGATCTCCATTCCAGGCTGACACAATCGAAGGCAGGCCCGCTGGTGGGGATGATGGTCGATAGTCACACGACACTCAAAACAGATTCCCATGCCGCATAAGGGGGATCGCGGTTGACAGGTGGTTGATAATCGAAAGACGGTTTCCCCGGCCAATAAGACCGCGACAGCCACCGTGGTCCCGTCAGGCACCACGACTGGTCGGCCGTTCACTCTCACTTCGATCTCTTTTTTCATGTAGCCTGATCTAAAATCCTGTCTGCACGATACGGATCCGGATCGATCGAAGGGATTCTTCCCAGGATCTCATCGGCCAGCAGACGGGCTGTGCCTGTTGAGTTGGTGATACCGAGTCCTTCATGTCCGGCGGCAATATATAGGCCTTTAATCTTGGGCCATCGCCCGATAAACGGAAGCTTGTCTGGGGTCGCGGGCCGAAAACCGGTCCAGGAACGGATGGCCAACAGCTCCCCCAGCTTTGGCATATAGCTGCAGGCGCGGGTTAACATGCGCTGGAGAATAGAACGATTTATGTTGTCATCCCAACCGGCAAACTCCCGCGATGAGCCGACGAGGAATTGTCCAGTCAAGCGGGGCTGAATATTGAAAGCAACAGATTCCTTTTCCATTTTAAGGGCACTCTTCAGATATCCCAATTCGACCAGTTGATGCCGGCAAAAATCAGGATATCGATCAGTGATAACCAGGTGACCTTTGCGCGGTTGGATCGGCAGCTCGGGCGTTAAATC
The DNA here is from genome assembly GCA_964560275.1 of uncultured Eubacteriales bacterium. Taxonomy (GTDB): domain Bacteria; phylum Acidobacteriota; class Aminicenantia; order Aminicenantales; family Aminicenantaceae; genus JAUWVG01. The sequence goes on from CAZLLG010000015.1 coordinate 8,888, forward strand.
CGGGGCCTTCGCGCCGCAGGCATTGATGATATAATCTCCCTGAAGAACGGTTCCATCCTCCAGGATGACCTGATGATCGAGAATCTGGCCGGCTCGACAGTTTTCCCGGAGTTCGATCGGCGCGAGGAACAGGCGCGAGGAGTAGGGAGGATAGATGACACAGTCGTCGATGATTCTGAGGCCTCCCAGGAGACCTGGACGAAGGTTCGGCTCATGTGAATAAAGATTCTGTTGGTTCAGCACATGAACATCAATCCCATGCTTTCCATAATTCTCCGCCTTAGTGTAGACCGCCGCCATTTCTTCGTCATCGACGGCAATCCAAATGGTTCCACAGGGATTGTACTCTATCTCGGCCGAGTGTGATTCGGCCAGATTATTCCATATGTTGCGTGACAAGTTAGTCAAATTGAGTTGGGCTTCGCTGTCATCCATAACCAGCACATGCCCCATGCTCCCGCCGGTCGTGCCGCACCCCACCTTGTAGGCATCGATCACCAGTACGCGAAGGTCTGCGCGGTGGAGTTCGGCAGCACAGGAAGCACCGACAATTCCGCCTCCGATCACGATCGCATCATATTTGGCGGTCATTCAATTCCCCAACAAAACTCATCGTCGGAATTGAAAAACAAAGTGGCTTTAGAAACCACATGGGCGGTGGAGCGGATAAAAGGAATAATGCGATCGCCTTCTCTCTCCAGCCATCCTTCAAAAATCGAGCCGGTGATGCTCTCCTGGGTCCAAATCTCTCCAGGTTTCAATTGTCCTTTGGCAAACAAGCAGGCCATTTTTGCGCTGGTTCCGGTCCCGCAGCATGAGCGATCATAGGCATTCCCCGGGCAGAGCACAAAGTTTTTGGAGTCGGTACCTGGGAGGCTCGGAGGGCCGTAATATTCTATATGATCGATAACCTCATCCTGAGGCCCTTTGATTCCGGCCTCTATCAGCGCCTGACGTATAGCTTTAGCGCTCGACATCAGATAATCCAGATTGGAAAGGTTGAGCTCGCCCATCGGATTCTTGACTAAAAAGAACCAGTTTCCGCCATAAGCGATATCACCCTGTATCTTCCCTAATTTAGGGATCTCGATGCATATGTCTTTTTTATACAAATAAGAGGCCACATTGGATATGGTGACTTTTCCATCCCCCTCGAGGTCGGCGGAAACCACCCCGGCCGGGGTGTCGATGCGGACATTCCCAATTGATACTTTCCCCATGAATCTGAGCGTTTCCACCAGGCCGATGAGGCCGTGCCCGCACATGCCGAGATACCCGACATCATTGAAAAAAATGATACCGGCCAGGGATCCGGATTCGATCGGGGGTGTCAGCAGACCTCCCACAATGGCGCTATGGCCACGGGGTTCGCACACCACGGCAGCCCGTAAACGGTCATGATGTTGGCGGAGATACTCACGGCGCTCCATCATGGTCGCTCCCGGTGGCTGTGGCCATCCGGAAATGACGATCCGTGTCGGTTCGCCTCCGGTATGGGAGTCGATGACCTCGATTTTTTCAGGGATTGAGTCCGGTAAACCACGCATTGCGTTTATCCTAAAATGCTACTCTGTCTGGGAATATGATGTCAATAGATACTTGCTTCTTTTCATTTTCATCGTATTTCGTGACTAAAACATCTCAATCTTCAGATTAATATCAATCCTTTCAGCAAAAAGAAAACTGGCATGAATTAAAAAAAATATGTAAGAATGAATAATCAATAAATAGGAGAAATGGAAAATGACCGAAATTTGGGAAAGAGATGCACAAACACCCGACGAGTATCATGATGTTGAATGCCAACGTGGAAGGGAGTTCATTTTAAGGCTCACGACAGGGGCCGATGTTTTCTCCGCCATACAGAAATTTGCCATTGACAACAAGATCCAATTCGCAAAAATCCATGCGGCTTTTATGGGTGGACTGCAGCCGGCAAAATATCTAGTATGGGCACCGGATTCCACCGATCCAAATAACTGGCATAAAGAATCCGTCGCCACCACAACAAACTTGAGTATGATCCTAGCTCTGAGTGGAATAATCCATCCACGACCGGGAAAAGATGGGAAACCAGAACCATTTCCGGCCATTCATTTCGTAGCCGGAGGCGCCTGGGATTGCGCTCCATTTGGCGGCCACCTCGAACAGGGCAGCATCGTGAAAGGGGTGCTGGAATGTTTTATTACTGAAATAACGGGAATCGAAATCCTTTCACCTGTAGAGAGAGTGTACGAAGACGATCAATATCCCGAAAATTGGTACATATCCACAAAATAGGCTGCTCTTAAAGGGATTCGGCAAAGCACTACAATGCTTTCTTGACATATTGCTGTGTGGAATCAGTGATTTCTGTTCGATATTTATTTTGACCGCTCATATAATCCTTCATCAATTTGAAGAAAACTCCATTGAGAGCCAGTAGTGCCACCAGGTTGGGCAATGCGCAGGCGCCTACGGATATGTTGGCAAACACCCACAACCGTTCCACATTGGCAACACCAGCAAATAAAATAGGCGGCAGCAGATACAGCCATCGGAAATATTTCACATATTTTTTATTGAATACATTGACAAAGGCGGTTTCAAAGTAGATAAAAAATCCGATCATGGTGGAGAGACAGAAGGTCAGTATGGAAATGGAAATAAACGTTCCGGCAATCCCTGTAGAAAACACCGATGAAAACGCATCCATAACCAGCTCTATGCCGGAATTCCCGTTGGACAGAACACCTGTTGATAGAACTGCAAAACCGGTCATCGTGCATATCACAATAGTATCGATAAAAACCTCAAAAGCTCCCCATATCCCCTGCTGAAAAGGATGCGGAGTGTCGGCCGTAGCATGGACCATTGGGGCCGTACCCGAGCCAGCTTCACTGGATAACGTGCCTTTAGCCATTCCTTCTTTAATGGCGGTTTTGACCGCAAATCCGACGATTCCACCGGAAGCCGACATAAATGCAAACGCATTCTTAAAAATCAAAGAAAACACTTCGGGGATCTTCGTATAGTTTGTAAAAAATATTATTACTCCTCCTATAATGTACAAAAGAGCCATGAGAGGAACGAGTGCTTCACAGAATTGACCGATCCGCTTGACACCGCCGATTATCACAAAGGATGTGATGGCAATCATAGCTCCGACAACGATATAGGGACTGATATTGTATGCCGAATTGAACGCCCGGCCGACTGTGTGGGCTTGGAGTATGGAAGAGGCTAATACAGAGTTGATGAGAATACCTATGCAAAACAGTTTAGCCAGGAAGTTCCATCCCAAGCCCTTTTTAATATAATACATCGGCCCGCCGCGAACATCTCCCTGTTCATCGATATCTCTATAATGGACTGCAAGTGTTATCTCTGTGGTTTTCGTCAGCATGCCGAACAGGGCTAACAGCCACATCCAAAAGATGGCACCGGGCCCCCCGATGGTGAGTGCTGTCGCCACTCCGGCAATATTCCCCATGCCTACTGTACTGGCCAAAGCCGTCGCCGTTGCTTGAAAAGGCGTCATTTTTCCCTTCCCAACAACAGCTTTTTGGCTGAATATCTTTCCGAATGTGTTCTTGAAAATAAACCCAATCTTTCTGAATTGAAAAAAGCCGGATTTTGCTGTCAAGAATATCGCCACCAAGGCGATAAAGACCAATGTCCATGGTCCCCACAGAATGCGGTCGATCTCACTGGAAATATCCAGGATTAATTCTAACATTTGAACCGCCGTGCAGTTTCAGGATCGAGAAATCTCTGGACCTCGTATTGATAGCCCTCCGGATCTTCAAAGAAAAAACACTCGACCGGAAAACCTTTCGGCTGCTTAATCTCAGTCAAAAGCTTCACACCGCATTCTTTGAGGTAAACGTACCAATCCTCCACATGTTCGGCCACCAGGGTGATCAATACCGCGTTCGTTTCCTGAGCCTGACAATGGCCTGTAGCTCCATCAACGATCCCCACAAACGCTTTTTCAGAGACGCGGTAGATACGTGCATCACCTTGATCGTCACACAGCTCCAGCTGAAGGACATCCTCGAAAAAACGAGCAGCCCGTGCCAGGTCGCGGTAATAAAGAAAGGTGATCTGGGATTGAAGAGACGGTCTTTCCATATTAATTTATCCTCTCGAAGACAATCTTTCCATCGACAATAGTCATTTCTATTTCCATTTTCAGAATATCGTCCGGATTTTCAATGATATTGACGCTGCAAACCAATATATCGGCCAGTTTACCGGTTTTGATAGAGCCTCGGATATCTTCATCGAACACTGAATAGGCGCCGTTAATGGTGAATGCCTTCAGTGCTTCATTCACAGAAATCTTCTGTTCAGGGATCCATCCCCCAGCAGGAGTCCCGTCGGATTTCGTACGATAAACCATCGCATTGATTGCCAGGGCAGGGTGGTTTGAAAACGCAGCTCCTGCCGCACCGGGAATATCGGAGCCGACAGTCATCACAATTCCTCTGTCGATAAATGTCTTAAAAGGATACACAAGCTTTTCACGCTCAGGACCCAGTCGGTCAATAACCCAACGCATGTCATCCTCCATCTGTGATGGATTCACTTCAGCAATCAGCTTCATCGCAGCAAAACGGTCAAAATCTGCAGGCTGTACGGTCATGGCATGTATGACCCTAAACCGGTTGAGTTCTCTCCCGGTTTCTCTTTTAAGCCTTTCGTAATCGTCGAGCACTTCGGTTATCCCCCGGTCCCCGATTGCATGCGTATCGACCGAGTAACCGTCATCGAACGCGATCTTTAAAAAATTGAAGAATTTTTCCGGATTCTTTATTTTCAATTCAGGATCATCACTTGTATCGGTTCTGTACTGGCCGTATCGACCGGGCCTGTCACTGTAGGGTTCACTCAGCAGGGCATTATGCGATCCCATCAATCCGTCATAATAACCTTTGTATCCACCATAGCGCAGATAGTCGTCATGTTTTCCCGTAACAGGATGAGTATTCATCTCAATATTACGATCTTTGATGCTTTGACAGTCCTGGATATGCAGCCTGCCCCATATGCGGGCAGAGAGCTCACCGTTCTTGTGAAGAATCGCGTACCGCTGCATCTGTTTTTCAGATGAAATGTCATGCACCTCGGTAATTCCCCGTTCAGCCATCACCCTCAGACCTGCGCGTAATTCGTCAAGGATGCGTTTCTCTGATTTTGACTTTATGACTTCACGAATTTTCTGAATTGCAGGAGACCCTGAAAAGATCAGCCCCGTGGGCTTTCCTTGAGAATCAAGCTTCATTCCGTCAAGTCTTGCGTTCTCAAGATCAGCTGCTTTTAGCGCAGCGCTGTTGGCAAGATACAGCTCCCTGTCGTAACTGCTGAGGAAACAGGGATTGTTCTCAGAGATGTCGTCAATAGTCCAGCGGTCAGGTTCCCATCGGTTCTTTTTCAGGTCTTCTCTTTCACGCCAGTCCGCTTCCCATATTTTGTGTCCCTCCCAACGTCCTCCATTTATCCATTCACCATCACCAAGAATGCCAACGATCCGTGACAGTTCCTTTCTCAGTCCTTCATTATCCGTAACCGGCAAGAGGTTTATATCATTCTGCTGTGCCCCGAAACCGCCAAGATGTGTATGTGAGTCGATAAAGCCGGGAACAACGAATTTTCCTTGAAGATCTATCACACGTGTTGAACTACCGATATATGCATCTGCGTCACTGGTTTTGTCGAGAACGGCTGTGATTGTATTTCCGGTAATGACGATTGTCTTCGCCCACGGCTGGCTTTCTTCCATTGTATAAACAGCACCGTTCTTCAAGATTATATCAGCCTCAATATCCACCGCCTGTTTCTCACAGGAGAACAGAGAAAGAACAAGCAAAGGTATCAGCACTATTGTAGTGACTTTAGTAATATTCATTGATTCCTCCCAGATTAAATGTTTCCTTATAATATTTATTCAATGACCACTCTTTTCCACCTCTAATGCGACACAAAGATATTAAATCAAAAGAAGCGTGTCAAATAAGAAAGTTTTGAACTTGTGCCTAAAATTATACCTAAACAGGACCCGGTTTAATTCAGGTGGGAGTTGGGTAAAGATGTGAGGGGTTTGAATCCAGTCGATATTTTGCTTGAGATTTGGTTATTGAAAACTCTTAGGAATTTTAATATCTTAAATGCTCCCGCTTTGCTTTGGAGTTATTTATTAGACATTTAACAATATCAATGATAGTGACAAACATGGAAGGTACGGTTGTCGATAACCTCGATGATCAGCAATAAATAAATAACAAAAAAAATGATATAAAAGGAGACTTTACGTGAAAAGACTGTCGATCTTTATGCTTGTTAGCCTTTTTATTATATTCGCATCCTGTCAGAGGGGAGAAGATAAGATCGGGGATTTCCAGTTGCTCCCCCTCCCCCAGAAGTTTGAGATTCAAGGCTCCAGTAAGCTGAAGCACAAAAATATACAATCCTATTATTCTTCCGCCGATACCGAGTTTCCCGTCTCCGGTAAAATACTCCAGCATATTCAAGCTGTAGATCAAGAATCAGATGCACAGATTTTATGTCATATCGATGAAACCCTGGATATCCACAACGAGGGATACACAATTGATATTACCGATCGTCGAGTTTCCCTAATCGGCAAGGACAAGGCCGGTTTATTTTATGCATTAAAAACGCTCGAGCAGCTTCTCGAGGATGCACAAGAACAGGATGTCTATTTACCCCGGTGCAGCATCAGGGATTACCCTCTTTTGTCTTATAGAGCAATCCACCTCGATATGAAGCATCATCTAGAAAAAAAGCCGTATTATTTTCAGTTGATAGATAAACTGTCTAGGTACAAGATCAACGCCATCATCGCAGAGATGGAAGATAAAATTCACTATAGTCGGCGGCCGGAGCTGAGTTCTACCGACGCATTGAGCATTGAGGAGTGGCGAGAATTAAGTCATTACGCAAAAGAAAGGAATATTGAGATTAGTCCTTTGATACAAGGCCTGGGACACGCATCTTTTATATTAAAACATGAGCCTTACTTTGACCTGCGTGATGATCCACAAAGCGATTGGGCTTTTAATCCCCTCAATCCTAAAACATATGAAGTTCAATTTGACATGTACCTTGACGCGATAGAAGCGACGCCATATGGCCGGTATCTTCATATCGGCGGAGATGAAGTTCATACAACTGGAAGAAAAAGTGGAAAAAGTGCAATCGAACTGCAGCTGATCTGGTTAAATAAAGTATGCGCTTTTTTAGAAGAACAGGGACGAATCCCTATATTCTGGGATGACATGGTTTTAAAACACGCAGGTGTGTACGGAACTTTATCAAATACAGAGTACAAAAAAGATCAGGTTGAAGAAATTTGGCAAAAGAATGAACACAAGTTAATAACATTTCTCGATTTGTTCCCAAAAAACTGTATCTATATGCGATGGAATTATTTTTCCCCACATGCCCTCGGAAACAGCAAGGCGATGGATTGGTTCCAAAGTCATGGACTGCAGGTCATGGGGGCTACAGCAGGGCAAACGCGATGGTTTTTAATGCCTCAGGACGAAAGCAATATTACGAGCATTAAAACGTTTGCACTTGGCTCAATAAACAGAGGCCTTAACGGATTGCTGCTAACGCTGTGGGATGATGACTCCCCCCACTTTGAGCTCTATTCTCGAGGGATTTTCGCTTTTGCTGAATATACCTGGACAGGGAATAAACGATCTAAAGAAGATATAAAAAAAATATACCGTCACCGGGAGTTCTCCCATCTGCTGACAAAAGATGAGTATTCCTTTATAGATGACCTGGAAAAATCTGCCGCTTTTTATAAAAATGCGTTGATAAACGGGAACAGGCGCAATTATCTTAGAAAGCATAAAGATCCCATTGAAGAATTGATAATCGACCTGCCAGATCAGAGTAAACCGGGGGAATGGAGTGAGAAACAAAAAAAACGCCTTGAGCAGGCGGCCTCAGTTTCAGAGAGCAAAGATCGAATTGCTGTAAAAATAGATACAATGAAAACATTGGCAAAACGCAATCCCTATGCCTTAGAAGTCTATGAACAAGTCAATGAACTGACTGGTTTTGTTTCGAATATGTTACTGACCCTTCAGCTCTATGATTTGGCTAATGAAAATCAAAGGCAAGATCTGCTAAAAAAAATTAAACGACTTCCCGAAGAGTTTAAAGAATTAAGAATAGAGTTCGAACGAATATACGGCAAATCACGTGTGCTTAATAAGCCTGACGGATATTTACTTGATCAGGATTTTCATGTCCACCTGGCTAACCAAACAATTTCATTTGACTGGCAGTTTCTAGCAGAAATTTTATTTCTAAAGAAGATAGAGAGTACATTCAAAAAGGAAATTTAAAATAATTGATTAGACTATTTGAAATTAAATATTAAAATAGTAAAAAAATCTTCAGATATCAACAAAGTCGAGTTTGTATGAAAAGACGAGATTTTTTAAAAACTCTAGGTCAAGGAACTGCCGTCTCTATCCTCCCAAGTTTTCAATTCTGCAAAATAAATAGAACCTTCCAAAAACCAAATTTTCTATTTATTCTCGTTGATGATCTTGGTTGGGCGGACCTTGGATGCTACGGCAGTAAATTCTATGAATCACCTAATATTGATAAGCTCGCTTCTCAAGGCATGCGTTTTACAAACGCTTATGCTGGATCTCCTGTGTGCAGTCCAACAAGAGCGAGCATAATGACAGGGAAGCATCCTGCCAGACTCAATATAACTGACTGGATACCTGGTGACCGTCCGAAAAACAGGAAACTACTTGGACCCACTATCAACAATGAACTTCCACTTGAGGAAATCACGATAGCCGAAGCGCTTAGGGGAGCAGGATACAAGACCTTCTTCGCGGGCAAGTGGCACCTAGGAAGTGAAGGTTTTTACCCGGAAGATCAGGGATTTGACATTAATAAAGGAGGGTTTAGCAGGGGTTCGCCTCCGGGAGGATATTATTCACCATATAAAAACCCCAAACTTCAAGATGGTCCTGAGGATGAATACCTGCCTGATCGGCTAACAGATGAATCTATCCGTTTTCTGGAATCTCACCGCAGTTCAAGTGCCAGCAAAAAAGAGCAACCTTTTATGCTGTTTCTATCATTCTATACTGTCCATACTCCAATACAGGCTTCGAAAAGACACATCGAAAAGTTTCAGAAGAAGTTAGATCAACTGGAAAGAACAGCTGAAAAGAGTTTCAAACAAGAGAGAGAAGGTTGGACTAAGCTTATTCAGAATAATCCTGATTATGCGTCCATGATATACGCAATGGATGAAAATATTGGAAGAATCCTAAAAAAAATGGATGAATTGTCGTTGACTGAAGAGACTGTGGTTATATTTATGTCGGATAATGGGGGATTGTCAACTCTTGGCAGACAATGGTCTCCCACTTCGAACGTCCCTCTTCGCGCGGGAAAAGGTTGGTGTTATGAAGGCGGTATACGTGAACCAATGATAATAAAAGCTCCTGGTGTGACCTCTGTTGGAAGTGTATGTGATATTCCTGTTGTCAGTATGGATTTTTATCCAACTATACTTGAGCTGGCTGGAATAGAACAGATTACTGATCAGCATGTTGATGGTCTGAGTCTAAAATCGGTACTATCTGGCAAAGATTTATTGGATAGAAAATCTTTATTCTGGCATTATCCACACTATCATGGCAGTAAATGGATTCCCGGTTCTGCGATAAGAGAGGGAGACTGGAAGCTTATCAAGTTTTATGAAGATGACAAACTAGAATTGTATAACCTGAAGGACGATTTGAGCGAGAAAAACGATCTCTCGGAAGTTTATCCTGAAAAACTACTTGAACTTAGCGCTAAACTGAACAATTATTTGAAGGAATGTGACGCTAAAATGCCTTATAAAAATCCACAGTGGGTAGATGTCAAAAAATAATCCTGATTGTATATGACAATAGGTACTATGAATCTGAAAACAATTTTTTTGTGCGCTCTAATCTTAGTGGTATTAATGCCTTCTTGCAAAGACCAGTATTCCGAAAACATCAAAGATTTACTTCTCTCTATAGATTTTAACGATAGCGATGAATTAGAGTTTTCAGATTCAAATGTTAAACAACTCGTTTATAGTGCTGGTGTGGAAGGCAAAGGATTAGATATGGAAAGTTGCCTTTCGATCCCGACGCTGCAAAATACAGATAAGACTTGGTTTTCAAATGGAAAAAACTTTACCGTTTCTGTCTGGGTAAAATCAAGCAAAGCAACATTTGATACTACCATTATTCTCTCTAATTCAGATTTTAAAAAAGAAGATGCCGGGATATATGGAAAAAGGAGGATAAACAAAGGATTCACACTTTATAGCCATAGTGGTGCATGGGGATGGAATATTGGGAATGGAGCACTTCACTATCTTTACGAGCCAATTGCCGAAAACCAGCCAATTGCTGACAATCAATGGCATTTCCTAGTTTTTACATACAATGCGTTTTTGAAAGAGGTTCGCCTTTTTTATGATGGCATAAATAAAGCGGTACTCCACATAGGAGATTTGGATGACTTTGATTTTATGAGTCCTCTGCCATTTCAGCTTGGTTCATGTGGAGAGAACTCTACTGAATACAAATCCTTTCAGGGTGTTATAGATAAAGTGCAGGTTTGGGAGACAGTGCTCTCGCCTGAAAATGTTAGGAAAGAATTTGAAAGATATTCTGAATGTAAAGATGAACCTGAATTAGAAGCAGATATAATAACTGTCGTTAATTGGAATATTTGGCACGGCGGAACGCATTTCACAATGGAAAAAGATGGATTTGATGGAATTGAACGAATAACAGAACTGATTAGAAATTCAGGCGCGGACATAGTTCTTATGCAGGAAACATACGGGGCCGGATCCAGAATATCGAGCGATTTGGGTTTGTACTACTATGAGGCAGGAAGTACTATTGGAGCAGTGTGGGGAGCAAATTTGTCAGTTATGAGTCGGTTCCCAATGGAAGATGTTTATATGGTTGAGGAAAGATCTAATTATGGGAATAATTATGCTTTTAATAATGGTGGGGTGAAAATCAGGTTGTCAAAAAACAGGAGCGTTATCGCTTTTTCAAATTGGTATAACGGCAGAAAAACTGAAGATTTAGAAGGTGCCTTAGCTGCATGGGATGAATTAATTAATAACTCAGATGATGTTCCTCTTATATGGGGAGGCGATTTTAATTCAATTTCTCACCTTGATGACGGAATAGGAAAATCAGGGCACAGTAAATTAATGGCAAACGCAGGTTTTATAGATACCTACCGTAAATTTTTTCCTGACGTAGTCAATCACCCTGGTTATTCAAACGGAGGTTATTCAGCGCGTATTGACTATATTTACTATAAAGGAAAAATGCTGGAATTAATTAAGGCTGGACCCATTGTCCCAAATTTTAATGGAAAAGAAAGTCAAACACCCGGATACCCTTCGGATCATTTAGGAATTGTTGCGAAAATAAGAGTCAAATAAGAACATCATAAATTTATTGAGGTTCTTTTTGAGATATTAATTAGAGGAGTTAAAAAAATGAAGAATTTTTTATTAGCTGTTTTGTGCCTCTTGATATGTTTAAACATCGGGTGTTCACAGGATAAAGCCAACTTACAATTCAATTTTGAAAGTAATGTTAAAAGTAAAAATCTTGAGTTAATCGGAGAAGGCTATTCCTTTGATCAAGGGATTGAAGGGCAAGCTTTATACATTAAGTCAGATAATGGTTTCGTTAATTTAAATGTAAGTGACCTGATGTTAGACGGGACAAAAGATTTTTCAATTCAGTGTTGGATAAAAACAGATTCTAAAAATCCTACCGTATTCTTATCTCAGAAGGATTTTAAAAGCAAAGGTATCACAGATCAAAAAAATGCAGGGTGGGCACTCTATAGTTCAGGAGGCACATTCGCCTGGAGTATAGGCTCTGGAAGCCGCAGAATAAAATATGAAAGAGACAACGGAAAGAGGATGCCTGTAAATGATGGACAGTGGCATCAGCTCACACTTACTTATAGTAAAGAATTATCACAATTTTGCTTGTATTATGATGGCCACAATAAGGCTATTTACAATGTAGGATTTGATTTTACAAATAATGAACCTTTGGTGATCGGTTCAACAAAAAATGATTTTGATTATGAAAATAACTATCTATCTGAAATCGAAAGCGGAGCAAAGCAGTTACAAGTTTTGGTGGATGAGTTCAATAGTCTGGATTTAGAAAATTTGAAGAGTGAAGAATTTATCGACCTTATTGTCAGTCCTCATAGATTATATGAGGAAAAACTTAAGAAACAAGGTGAATCCAATACGAATGAAGACGAAAAATATCTTGAAAAAGTATTAGCCGCACGAAAAAAACTCATGCCAAATCCCTATACTGTCTTTCAAAATAGAGGATTAACCAACCTTAAACCGATAAGCAAAATTTATTCATTAAAAGACACTACGGTTATTTTTAATAAATCCGCTGCAAAGTCTTTTACGAAAAGTGAAAAACTATATCCTTCGGATTTTGCGATGGACAATCTATCTATTTGGGAAAGAGTTATTAGTGCTGAAGAAGTTTTGGACAGCTATTCAAAACTTCAGAAATCCAATCCTTTTAAATTGGAGAAGAATCTTAAAGCATTAACTGTTGGTGTTTGGAATATCTGGCATGGAGGAAAACACTTCGATACGCAAAAAGAGAATGCGGATTCACGTTTATGTATTGCAGAAATACTGAAAAAAAACGAGGTGGATGTTATTTTGATGCAAGAAACCTATTCATCCGGCGATTTTATAGCCGCAGAATTAGGTTAGTATTTCGCAACGACTTCCGATAGGGATTACTGCTATCAAGGAGCCAACATATCTGTAATCAGTCGATACCCGATCAAAGAAATACAAGTATCCAAAGAGACTGAATTCAATAATGTTGCTGTGAAGGTGGCCATAAGCGAGACTCAAGACATATGGGCCATGTCGAACTGGTATGGCATGGCACAGTTCCCGATTGTATTCGATTTCCATAAATCCAGGTTCGAGAATTCTGACAACACACCAATTTTGTTTGGCGGCGATTTTAATGCCGTTCCCCACACAGATGGAGGAAAAAGCCCGGCTTCCGAGAAAATGCTGGAGGAAGGATTTACCGACGCTTTCAGAAGTTTATATCCTGATGTTAAAGAGTATCCTGGAGCCTCACATCGAAGTGGAAGAAGGATTGATCAACTTTATTATAAAGGGAAAAGGTTGAAGAATATTTCAACAGAAATTATATCATCATGGCCAACCGGGTTCCCTTCGGATCACTATCTTATTGTATCTAAATTTGAACTGAATTATTAGGTTCCTCAATAACAAGCACGGATCCATATTGATCTAATTCAGATAAGTGTAAAGAGGAGCGCACAAACCGCATACGGTTGCCGCTGGGGAAAAAGATAGTCAGTTTATTTCCTGTAAGTTCTATCCGGCAATCTTCTTTAATATTGCTATCAAGTTTCATCTCCGGAGGATTTTTCTTGAGTCCTTCGACCGGATCTCCGCCAGAGGCCATCAGGTACAAATGCGTAAACATTAAACGATCCCCCTCAAGCACATAGGTTCCACCCTCTCCCGATGCTCGCAGAGGCTGTCCCTCTGCATCCACCACAAAAAAGAGAACAACCCAGTCAAGTCTTCCAAAAAAGATGGTTCCACGCACGCGGGGTACTCCCCCATCCTTAAGTTCATAGCTTTCGATTTTCCAGGCTCCCTGAAGATCGGGCTCCACGGTAGATGAAAACAATGGGACAGTTCCGCACAACAGCACTAATCCCACACAAAATCCAAAAAGTCTGGAGTTTCTCATTTACTCACCTCCAAAGAACACAAGTTATTGTGATATCTCAATCCGGGAAACATCATAACTCGAACAATTAAAGCATAAAGTATCAACAACCCGAATGATTTTCAAATGTCTGCAAATGAAATAAGGAGGACAGAAGTCTTTGGTTCGAATCCTGTATCGCCCGCCACACCATTTATTGACTCTGTTTTCCGAACTTGATATTCTTTTGTAAATTTCGCCTTATGAAGAATAAAAGGAAACCCAATGTTTAAAAGCCACCCCAAGGGATTTAACACACTGTTCTTTGTCGAGATGTGGGAACGATTCGGTTTCTACACTATGATGGCGGTATTGACCTTATTTATGCTCGACGATTTTATTTGGTCAGAAGAAAAGGTTTCTCCTATCTTTGGTTTTTTCGTGGCCGGTGTGTATATTTTTCCGATCTTGGGGGGCATTATTTCAGATCGATGGTTGGGCCAGAAAAACAGTATTCGTGTTGGGGCAATAATCGCAATGGTTGGATACTTCTCTTTGGCCTTTTCATCGCCAGAAAGAATGGCCTGGTTGTTTGTTGGTCTTACATTAGTCGCTTTTGGAACCGGTCTTTTTAAACCCAATATAAATGCGCTGCGAGGCAATCTCTACAGTAAAGAGAACCAACATCTCAAAGACAATGGTTTCAATATAGCATATATGGGTGTCAATATCGGCGCAGCTATCAGTCCCTGGGCTGCCTTGCTCTTGAGGCAAGCCTATAATAAAAATACGGAATCCTTCATCAAATTCGGGATAGATAACTACCATGCCTGTTTTGCTCTGGCGGGGATCGGTATGATTGTGGCATTGATTATTTCAACCCTTGGGCAAAAAAAATATGATTATGCAGATAGCATTCACCTTCGTAAGAATTTAAACAAAACCTCTGCAGATCAATCGAAACATCATATTGAAATTCCTCGTTCTGAATATGTGGAACGTCTCATTACACTTAGCATCCTGTTCGCCATTGCCGTATTTTTCTGGGTATCTTTCTACCAAAACGGTACTGCATTAACCTTTTTCGCAAAATATTCCACCCAAAAAATTAATTGGTTAACCCCGGAGGTGTATCAAACTTTTAATCCGATCTTTATTGTCACACTCACACCCCTTCTGATCGGATATCTGGCCTACCTGGCTCGAAAAGGCGTCAAACTGACCGCCCCGGATAAAATCATGCTCGGTTTCCTTGCTGCAGGCCTGGCTCCTTTGGTGATGGCGATTGCCTCTTCTATTGATAAAAGCAACATCGCCCCTAATAGCATGTCACCATTATGGCTAATCGGAACCTATTTCATGGTCACTATAGCCGAAATTCTTATCAGTCCATTGGGTATGAGTTACGTATCGAAGGTAGCTCCGCCATCCATGGGAAGCAGTATCATGGGCTTATGGCTCGGAGCAACCGGCCTAGGATCCTTATTGGCAGGCCTATTCGCTTCACTCTACAACAAACTCGACCGGACTGTTTTCTTCCTGATCATCATGGTCCTGCTGCTTTTAAGCGCCGCAGCTGTTGCCATCTTCAAGAAGAAACTGAATAAGTTCGCCTAAACCACCTCAAACCGGAAGCCGCCAACGATCTCCCCACGATCTCCCATAGGGGGATACGAACTTTTCCAGATCACGGCCTCCGTGCAGAACCTTGGCTTCCTCCTTGAAAGATCAATGATATCTAGATTAGCAGCGAATATTACCAGAAGCCCGCGCGTATTTTCAGATGGAGAAAACAATGACCATCGGGGACTGGTTGATCACATTTCTGTTGACCTCAATCCCCCTTGTGGGCCTCGTCTTCCTCTTGATCTGGTCTTTTGATGAAGGCAGGCAACCTTCTAAGACGACCTGGGCAAAAGCCACCTTGGTTTGGTATGTGATCTGCACGATCTTCGTAGTCTTCATTCTCCTGATCGCATGGGGCATGCGGCTAGGATGATTCGTTCAGGAATTGTAGTCTGAAGCCTTTGGTTGATTTGCTTCGTTTTCCGGTCGTTGACTTAATCGTTTTGATTGTGATACTCGTATTTCAAGATGTCAAGGGATGGAAAATTGTGAAGAAAAATAACCTTTCAAGACGCGAGTTTTTAAAACAGAGCATTTATTCAGGGACAGCCCTAACTGCCGTTCTGTCATCGCATGCTATGGGAGACCAGACTCCCAGGCTTAGACGTAAACCCAATATTGTCTTTGTGCTCACCGATCAATGGAGGG
>CAZLLG010000016.1:0-24769 GCA_964560275.1 uncultured Eubacteriales bacterium
GCTCTATGCTGCAATGCTCATAAAGTTTTTTACGGAATACGATTCATTACTCTTCCAATCGGAATTTATAGTTTTTATGCCCGTATTTATATTTCTTCCCATAGTTTTAAAAAGAAAACTCGTCTATCCGAGGCTTGGTGTTTTTGAGTTTGAATATAAATTGGGATCATTCTATCTTTTAGGAGTGGTATTTCCTGTGGCATTTATCCCATTGTTTATTTTTTTACTTCAGATTGTTTTCCCGAAAAGTGTGGATGTCGATTTAATCCTTAAATGGATCCCTGCAGTCTATGGGTTATTAATCGGAGGAGTATTTTATGATCAACTGAAGAGAGCAGGCAGTCATATGACCTATATTTATTTATCTATTTCCATGTTATTTGGGATAGTCATTTCGCTCTTAAAGTTCAATTCTGAAAAAACTCGAATATATATGTTTTTTATGCCGATCGGCGTGCTGATGCTGATCAGGGGCAGTTTGAATCTATACAGATTTGTTAGGAAATACCCGGTCATCAAAACGGAGAGAGGCAATGGATAAAAAGAAGGGGGGAACAAAAAGTCTTGATCGGGTAATGGAAATAGACAAGATTGTACACGAACCTGCCCGCTTCCTAATACTTGCATATCTGTTTTTTCTAAACAGCGCAGATTTTATATTTCTTATGAATGAGACAGGACTGACCAGGGGAAATTTATCTTCGCATCTGGCGAAACTCGAATCCTCTGGATATATAAATGTTAATAAAAAATTTTTAAACAGAGTTCCCAGAACCCTGCTGAAGATAACTAAAAAAGGAAGAAACGCGCTTTTAGATTATAAAGAAGAAATGAGTGCAGTCCTCCGAAATCTAATATGAAAAATGATTTGAGGATTAAGACACCAATGGGATTCACTCTTTCTGATTCGATGGGCACGTTGACATGAATCTGTTCTGCATGATAGCTTGAAAATATGAGTCGATATAACCGCCGGGATTTCCTTAAAACTCTTGGCTTAGGAACGGCTTCGCTGGCCGGACTCTGGGGCTGTCGTTCCTCCGAACAAACATCCCGTCCCAATATCCTGTTCTGTATTGCCGACGATTGGGGCTGGCCGCATGCCGGGGCTTTTGGGGATCCGGTAGTGCAAACTCCAACCTTTGACCGGTTGGCAGACGAAGGAGTTTTGTTTGATTTTGCTTATGTGATGAGTCCCTCTTGCACTCCCAGCAGAAACTCTATCCTGACAGGTCAACATTTTTGGAGGCTTGAGGAAGGAGCCAACCTGTGGTCAACCCTCGATGTGAAATTTCCCGTCTATCCTCTCTTGCTTGAAAATGCCGGTTATTTTACCGGGTATTGGCGCAAGTGCTGGGGTCCAGGCGATCTCAAGGCGGGTGGTTATGTTGGTACTTATCCGGGGGGGACTCATTATCCCGGGGGCTTCAAGGAATTTTTATCCGCTCGCACCGGGAAAACCCCCTTCTGTTTCTGGCTGGGAAGTTCTGATCCTCACCGTCCCTATAAAGCCGGCTCTGGGAAGGATTCAGGTATAGATTTAAATGCCGTTAAGGTCCCGGGTTTTTATCCAGATCGACCGGAGATCTGTTCAGATATTGCAGATTACTATTTCGAAGTCCAGCGCTTCGATACGGACTGTGCCCAAGCCATTGACCTGCTGGAGAAATCTGGCGAGCTGGACAATACCATTATAGTCATGACAGGGGATCATGGCATGCCATTTCCCCGGTGCAAGAGCAACCTCTACGAGATGGGAGTGCATGTCCCTCTTGCCATTCGATGGGGCAATAAAATCAAACCCGGACGGCGGTTGACTGATTTTGTGTCCTTCATTGATTTGGCGCCGACCTTTCTGGAAGCAGCTGGTGTAGAAGTGCCTTATGAAATGACCGGCCGATCTCTTATGCCGCTTTTGAGATCATCAAAAGCGGGGCATCTAGAAAAAACACGCGACCATGTGATCTTCGGAAAAGAACGGCATGTGCCAGCGCAGGAGATTCCAGAGATGGGGGGATACCCATGCCGGGGGCTTCGGGACCGGCAATTCCTCTACATCAAAAATTTTGCGCCTGACCGATGGCCGGCCGGCGTGCCGGAAGGGGCCACTCATCCAATAGGCCGTTTTGCCGACTGTGATAATGGTCCAACTAAGACGTTCCTGATGGATAATCGGAACCATCCTGACTACAACAAGTTTTTTACCCTATCTTTTGCCAAGAGACCGGCTGAAGAACTCTATGATTTAGATAAAGACCCGGACCAACTGAACAATCTTGCCAGCAATCCAGACCATGATCAGATAAAAAAAGACTTGTCGGCCCGCCTCATAGCCGAACTTAAAGTCGCTCGAGATCCCCGGGCTTCGGAAGATCCCGTTCTTTTTGATACATATCCTTATCGCGCACGGTATGCTCTAAACTCTGACCGTAAACATTAGCCGGAGCTAATGTTAGCCGAATTTAACTCCTCTTATCAATGCTTGTGTATTTTTCTATTTCAGGCGATTGTTACTTTAGATACGGCGTTTAAAAGCGGACAGGATTGAGCGGATTATTTGGAATTTATTTTCTTTTTCACGGCGGTTTCAAACCTCTTTAGCCCTTCTTCCAGCAGGCTTCTGGGGCATCCGATATTCCACCGTGCATTCCGAGTTCCTTCCTTCCCGAACCAGTATCCGGGGAATAGAGCAATTTTTGCCTCTTGTACTATGTATTCGCTCAATTCCCTTCCGGTAAGGCCTAGAGCAGAAAGATCCAGCCAGACCAGGTAGGTTCCCTCTGTTTCGAAAACTTTGACTTCAGGGATCCTTTCCTTGATAAAATCTTTTAAAAAACGAAGGTTTTCTTCAAGGTAATCCAGGTAATGGTCCAACCATCTTTCACCTTTGCCGTAGGCTGACTCAAAGCCTACGTTTGAAAAGACATTCTGTCTGTCCAGAAAATATTGGTCCAAAAACTTCTTGAATCCGGTCATTGTTTCCTTGTTTGTTGAAATCACAGCCGAGGTAATGAGACCGGCTGTATTGAATGTTTTAGCCGGTGAAAGAGTCGTTATGGAGCGGTCGGAAAATTCCTTCGAGATCGATGCAAAGGGGATATATTTGTGCCCTTTGAATATGATATCTGCATGCGCATCATCCGAGATCAGCAATACCTCATGTTTAAGGCATATCTCTCCAAGTTTGGTAAGTTCCTCTCTACTCCACACTCGCCCCACCGGATTGTGAGGATTTGAAATAATCATCATCTTAGTCTTTGGATCTGAGGCTTTATCGTCTAAATCCTCATAATCCATCACATACCTGCCGTTAACTATTTTAAGCGGGTTATTGACGAGGGTTCGGTCATTAGACTTAACTAGTGTGGAAAATGGAGGGTAAACTGGAGGCTGAATAATGATGTTTTCACCTTTTTTTGTGAAAAGATTTATACAGATCGCAAGAGCTGCCAGGATACCCGGACTGTAAAGAAGGTTCTCTTTACTGACCTTCCAGCCGTACCTCCGGGAAATCCATTGGATCAGCACGTCATGATGGGCTACAGTTCTGTATTCATATCCGTAGATTCCGTGTTTTGCTCTCTGTATAAGATCGGTGATGAGCGGCCCTGGAGCCCTCACGTCCATGTCTGCTACCCAGAAAGAGAGGACGTCACCTCTTCCGAATAATTTCTCAAGCTTGTCTTTGCTCCACTTTTCAGTCGGAGTGTGACTCCTGCCGATCATTTCATCAAAATTGTGATCCATAGTCCTTTCCTTTTTCTTATTTAAAATCTCGGTGCTTAATTGCTTTCTCTCCAAATTTATCTTTTATCTTCCCCAAAGCCTGGTGTAATTTTTCTTTTTTGTCTAGGTTAGAAGGATTGCCTTCAAAAAGGCAGAGTTGATCCGAGGAACCGGTAAGGTTTGAAATATGGACACCAATTAACCTCACATGCTTCTTCTGCAAGTCAATCCCCCTAATCTTGTTCGTGCATGTTTGGTAAATATCTTCAATAAAGTTGGTAGCCACATCGAGAGTGGTAGCTCTTGTAAAAGTCTGGAAGTCGGAAAGACGAATTTTTAAGGTGATTGTCCTTCCTGAAAGGCCTTCTTTCCGTAAACGCCTAGAGACTTTTTCGCTTAATTTCATTAATACATCCAAGATTTTGTCTAAATCCGCAACATCTACTTCAAAGGTGTATTCATTACTTATTGATTTTGCTCCCTTTGTCGCTGCCACGTCACGGGGATCGATACCATTGGCAAGATGCCAAACATGTTCGCCGGCTTTTCCAAATTTCTGGATGAAACGTATGTGATCCTGTCGGGCCAAGTCACCGATGACATTTATCCCATTTTTTTTGAACTCTTCTTTAGTTTTTTTCCCAACACCCCACAATGTTTCTACAGGCAAAGGATGAAGAAAGTTTAGAAGTTCGTTTTTGTTCACAATGACCAATCCATCGGGTTTCCCAATGTTGGAGGCGATTTTTGCGGTCATTTTGTTTGGAGCAAGCCCAATGGATGCCGTAAGCTCTGTCTCTTTTTTTATAACCTCCTTGATTTTACGGCATGTATTCTCTGGAGAGACGAAAAGGTGAAAGCTCCCCGTTATATCTACGAAGGCTTCGTCTATGCTGATGGGCTCTAAATCTGGGGAGAAACTCATAAGGATTTTGAAAATTTTGTTTGATTCACGTTCATACTTATCATGATCAGCTGGAAGAAAGACTGCACTCGGACATTTTCTATAAGCCAGAGAAATAGGCATGGCGGAATGAATACCGAATTTTCGTGCTTCATAGGAGCAGGCAGCGACAACTCCCCGGCCTTTTCCTCCTTTTGGATCAGCACCGACTACGACTGGCTTCCCTTTATAGGAGGGAAGATCCCTCTGTTCCACAGCTGCATAGAAAGCATCCATGTCTACGTGGACGATATACCGTTCTTTTCCCATATTTTTATTTTACTTCAATTGGAAGTCTTTAAACCCTAAGAGAGATCTTAAGTCCCTTCAGAACAGGTCGAAGGTGCAGTTTATTTTTTTATGAGGATTTTCTCGCTGATAAAATTCTTCATATCCTGTAAGTTTTTTGTTAGATACCACCATCCATTTTTAAACGCAGCAAAATCGGGACCCATCATTGCAGATCCGTATCGCACAGAGTTAGCATAAAACAACCATTGATGTACCCATTTCTGTTCGATGCTTTCGTCGAAAGGATTAGCTTTGTCTGCCAATCCTTTATTCCACGCTTCGATCATAAGCTTTGTTGCGGCTTCGACCATTAGATCTGCCTCTTTTATTGTGGAATCGAATTTTTCAAAATGTCCAAAAACCAGTGAGGAGCCATGGCAAGCAATACAAACCTTCTGCATCTTCAGTTTTCGATATTCCAGATCTTCTGCAGAAAGTAAAAAATCTATGGCCACTTCTCCTGAAAACGTTGTAGGAAGAGGCAAGCTATCTTGATTTTCGATGATGAAGGTCTGACCATTTTTAGGCTGTGGATGAGAATATATAAGACCGAATATCCTGACCCAAAGCCTAGCTCCAAAGTCATGACTCCTCTCGGCCACGATATCGCCCTCAGGATTTGCCAACAGGCTGTTATGACAGCCCGCACAAGTGGGAGCCGAAAAATCTTCTCCAATGATCCAGGGGATGTTCTTCCAATTCCAATCGGATTGTTTAGAGTAATAAATATTTCCGTGTTTGCTTTCCCGGTAGACATTCCATGCCGGAACGTCAGGTTCGAGATGGCACTGAGAACATGTATCTGGCTTCCGGCCGATTTCTATGGAAAAACTATGTCGAGGGTGACATGGTGTACATGAACCTGCGGTCCCATCCGGATTGATCCGTCCAACACCATGGTTTGGCCAATTGGATAAATCCGGAACTTCAATCTCTCCGATCTCTGTCTCTATCGTGCGATAACCCCTTACCTTCACCAAAGTACCGTGACAAGCATAACATGTCTCTGCTTTGGCATTTGCAGAGGAGTCGAGCTGCATGAGATTTCCATCTTGGGCATCTTTGCCGCTGGTAATGGTTTCGACCAGCATGTGATAAACCGGATTCTTTTTTAGGTTATAATAGGCATTCGCTTTCTTGCTTGAAAGATACTGTTCGGTTTCCTTGGAATGGCATGTTGCACAATCTCTGGGAGTTACGACCACATTGATTTGGTAATCAAAATGTTCAAAATTATCCTGATGGTTTGAAGCATTCAGACCGTGACATTCGTAACACCCGACTGCGACCTTCAGCAAGTTATCAGGTATAGATTGACTTGAAACAGACCTCTTTAAATCCGGTTTTTTTTTCGCTTCCACAGGAATTTCTTGAGCATGTTTGCTTGTTTCCCAATCCTCGACAATTCCTGGGGTAAAAACTCGGTGACAATCTAAACATTCCTCTGTCTGATCGCTTCGAGGGGCTAAGATATCATCTTGTTTTCTCGTTGTGATCGTTCTCCCAAAAACGAGAGCAGTCAGAGCTGTTAGGACGAAAATAAGAGGAAGAATTTTTTTCATTTTCATCCTAATCTCCAGATGGTTCGCACCGCTATAAAGACAATCCTACAGGCGAAAATGCCAAGGTCATTGATATCGATTTGATGCATGGTCGACCTCCTTCAATCTGCTTTTACCACAAGAGCTGAAGAAGGTCAAAATACAACACCTTATTCATAGAACGACTTAATTTTACAATCCGACACAGCTGTGCTTATTTGGGGCGTCGGACGGCTGAGAGCTGAGGGGAGAGATGATGGGAAACAAAGACTAACGAATGTCCTAAATATCTTTATGACAATCTTTATTTAAAGGTGGTATATTGATGGGGGCAGGCTATGGACATATTTAAAATTAAATAAGATGATGTGTTTTTCCAAGAATTTTTTACTTGAAAATTAGAGGAGGCAACATGAAAAAAATACTTTTATTAGGATGTAGCGCTTTCTTTCTCTTTAATCCTATGTACAGTCAGATCAGCGCCAAGCTGATGCGCTACATGGATGTCTCGGATACCCAAATCACCTTTGTTTATGGAGGTGATATCTGGATTATGCCCAAAACTGGAGGTGTAGCTATTCAGGTAACCCACTCACCCGGCGAGGAATCTTGGCCTCGTTTTTCACCAGATGGAAAATCTATTGCCTACACGGCCAGTTATAACGGAAACCAGGATGTGTTTGTCATGCCCACAGGGGGGGGAGTGCCTTCCCGGATTACCAATCAATCACATGCTGACAGAATGATCGATTGGCATCCTGATGGAGAGCACATCTTGTTTGCCTCTGCCCGTGAAAGTGGCCGTCAATCTATCAGGCAGTTTTATTTGCTAAATAAAAAAGGTGGATTTCCAAAAAAACTAACGGTACCTTATGGAGAACTTGCGAGTTACTCCCCCGATGGAAATCATCTGGCTTACATCACAAAAATCACTGAGAACTATCCCTTCAAACGCTATCGAGGAGGTTTAGCCTCGGATATAATTATCTATGACCTGCGCAACAATACTGCTGAAAATGTTACCAAAAATCACGCCAACGATGGAAAACCTGCTTGGGTAGGCGACAAAGTTTACTTTCTATCGGATCAAGCCGAGAATATGCGCCTCAATATCTGGTCCTATGATACAAAAACCAAAACGTCGTCTCAAATTACCGAGTTTGATGATTTTGACATTTCCTTTATGTCGGCCGGAAGTCAGGATATCGTCTTCGAGGCCGGTGGTCAAATGTATTTGATGAATCTGAGCAGTCAACAATATAAACCGGTTACAGTGAACATTGTCAGTGATCTATCGGCAGAAATACCAAGATCAATAGATGTCAGCAGGCAGATCAACAACATGACAGCGGCTCCTGATGGCAAGCGTGTTGTCTTTGAGGCCCGGGGCGAATTATTCAATGTGCCTGCTTCTGAAGGATACATCATCAATATAACCAGAAGCAGTGGAGCTTTTGATCAAAATCCTGCCTGGTCACCAGATGGCAAACACATTGCATATTGGAGCGACCGATCAGGAGAATACGAGATCTATCTTCAAAATAGTACTGGAAGTTCCAATCCGAAAAAATTGACAAAGCGTAATAAAGGATTTGGATATGCCATATTTTGGTCGCCCGATAGCAAGAAATTGGCTTTCATCGATGAAACAAATGATATCTCTATCATTGATGTACAAAGTGGGCATGTGATGGTTGCCGGTAATACAAATTGGAATATTGGTCACGGAAGCCGCTTTGGGTATTCTATTGCCTGGTCTCCTGACTCCAAGTGGATTGCATTTACTCAAGGCTTAGATAAAGCCAACAATGCCATCTTCCTTTATGACTTAGAGAAACGCCAATCTCATCAGGCTACCAGCGGCTTCTATGAAGATTCAAACCCAGTCTTCAGCGCAGACTGTAAATACCTTTTTTACTTAACAAATCGCAGCCTGACAGCTATCTACTCTGACATGGGAGACGGTACCTGGATCTATCCCAATTCTACTCAGATCGCTTCATTGAGTCTGACCAAAGAAGTACCTACACTCCTCCAACCTGAAAACGATGAAATACAACAAGAAAAAAAGGCAGATAAGGAAGAAAAAAAGGAGGTAAAAGGGAAATCAAAGGACAAGGAACAATCTAAAGTTTCTAATGCTTCCTCTGTTGAGGTAGACTTTGATAACCTGGAGGCCCGACTCGTTCTACTCCCGCCAGAAGCAGGAAATATTGGTGAACTGATACCCATTGAAGACAAATTGGTATATCTTAGATTTCCAAATACAGGATCGGGCGAAAGATCTTCTTCATTGATCTATTATGATCTCCAGAAGAGAGAGGAAAAGACCGTTATTTCTGGAGTAAACCGGGTTAAGGCGACAGCAGATGGCAAATCCTTATTGATTGCCAGCAATGGTAAATACGGGATCATCAAGCCAATGCCTAATCAAAAGATCGAAAAGCCCATCCCTTCCACAGGCCTGATAATGGACTTGGTGCCACGGCAAGAATGGCATCAAATATTTATGGATACCTGGCGCAGACACCGTGATTTTTTCTACGATCCCAAGATGCACCAGGTTGATTGGGAAGAAATGCGGGACCGCTATGGCGCTCTGCTGGATGATGCCCGTACACGTTGGGATGTCAGTTTTATACAGTCGAATTTATCCGCAGAACTAAGTGCCGGGCATACCTACACAAGAGGTGGTGATGTCGAAAGGGTCCCCCGTCAAGTTACCGGCTTTTTGGGCATCGACTGGGAAAAGAACAACAATCTATATCGAATCAAACGTATTGTTACTCCGGCTGTGTGGGACACAGAAGTAAGGTCTCCGTTTGATCAATCTGGTGTGGATGTGGATGTCGGTGATTATATCTTGGCGGTAAATGGGATGACACTGGATCCTGAAAAAGATCCTTATGCAGCCTTCGATGGGCTTGATGGAAAAACGGTTTCCTTGACTATCAGCCGGTCAGGCAATTTAGAGGATAGTAAACACTTTGTCATCAAGTGTCTGACTCAAAGTGAAGAAATCAACCTGAGATATCTCGAATGGATTGAGAACAACAGGAAAATGGTCGATGAACTTTCAGATGGCCAGCTTGGCTATGTGTATATGTCCAATACAAGTGGGCGTGGACAACTGGAGCTGGTACGGATGTATTACGGGCAATTGGATAAGAAAGGATTCATCATCGATGAGCGTTTTAACGGAGGCGGGCAGCTGGCTGATCGCTTTCTGGAATTGCTACAGCGGCCGGTGGTGTACAATCTCCATTGGCGGCATGGAAAAGATCATACTTACCCGATCAAGACCAATACCGGACCGCTGGGCATGCTGATCAACGGTTGGGCTGGTTCCGGAGGAGACGGCCTGCCTTGGGCTTTTCAGGAGCTGGAGGCCGGACCTATAGTGGGAGAGCGAACTTTGGGTATCCTGGTCGGACCTGCTACCGGCCACACTCTGATCGATGGAGGAGGGATCACGGTCCCAGGCGCCCGACTTTATGACAATGATGGGCACTGGTTCTGGGAAGGGGAAGGCGTGTCTCCAGACTTTGAAGTGTGGGACGATCCCAACATTCTGGTGCAGGGTCGTGATCCTCAGATCGAAAAAGTGGTTGAAGAAGTATTGAAGCTCTTAAAAACGAATCCACCTAAGATGACACCAGCCCCACCTTTCGAAGATCGAACAGCAAAGGGCTTGAAAATCAAGAAATGAGAGTTGATTAAAGGAATTAGTTGCTCTTTTCTCATATTAATAAATATCCTTTTATCCCCTAGCGAATTGGGATAATGAGTATGGAATGCCCTAAGTGTCAGACAAAAAATCTCACTCCCTTCTAGTGTGGATCCAAAAACCTTAAGGAGGTCTTCACTCTGTCCCACGAGCCCTATCCCGATAAGGAGCCTAGATCTATGCGTGTGAGAACTGTGGACGAGTATTTCACAAGGGGGAGATGGAAAATAAAATGGAATAGAGGAAGATAACAAAATGATAGAATTTGAATGGTGGAATTTAATTCCGATGGGGCTTGCATTAATTTCTTTTGTCCTGAATATTTATCAGTTCGTAAGAAGAAAAAACATTACAAAACCCATTGCAAACAGCCTAATCGGGCTTTTTAATGATGTGAAAAACAAAAATCTATTATGCTATGGAAAAAAAATTATTTTGTTCGACCCAAACAATCCTCACCAAAATCTGGAAACATTACGGTGGGATTTTAATGATTTTATTTATCCATAACACAAGCCCTTTGGGATTTCCAGGAACACATTGTGGCGCTTCTAAAGGGACTCGAAGTAAGTGACGAGGATATATTTAAAGCCCTCGACTTTGGGTTGACACCTGCAGAAAAAGAGGTGAGGATGGGTTGGCAGAAAACACAAAAGGAAAACATGGGAAAATCCACAAAGCAGCCTCCAACGCAAATAGAAATTTACACGAGAGCAAATGATTTTAAGGAAAATGGGGATTACCCATGAAGTGAAATAGGGACGACCTATATAACTAGCACTTAACAATCAAGATATCCCCTTATTCGCTGACAAATATAGCCTTAAATTTGGATGATTAAGAGGGGAAGAAAGAAGCCGCCCTAACGGGCGGCCCATGTTACGCTTTACGGCAGGCTTCCCAGCCGATCAAAAGTGATGAAGTCCGAAGTGATCGTGTCCGTGACTTATGTGTTTGTCAAACATAAGTCGCTGCTCCTCGGTTAGAAGGGCACGGATCTTTTGACGGGCTGCCTCGTGCTTTTTCATCAGTTCGACCATCATCCGTCCGATTTCGTCGATCTTGCTGTTAATGGTGTTCATATCCACACTGTCAGCGCTGCTCAGGTTGTGAAGCTGCACTTTGCACTCCATAAGCTTCCCCTGAATAGGCTTTGCCTCTTTTGCCAGTTCAAAGTGGATTTTCTTGAAACTTTCTTTTTTTGCATCCGTCAGTCCGGGAAGATGCATTAAAATGGAATGCAGATCACCATGCTCCATGTGATGAGCGGCCTCTGTGTGTTTGGCCTGCATCTCATGCTGCATCTCAGCACGTTCTTTTTGCTGTTTTTTTTCATGCTGGACCTCTTTGATCTCCTGGGTCAGGACGAATCCTGCCATAAAGCACACCACCATAAACCCAATTAAAATCTTTTTTGTCATGAAATTCTCCTTTTAAAAGCTTTATATCGCCGAAACGTTTCGTTGTTACCAGTTCGAATGATCATGTTCTGACATAGGCATGGAAAGCGGGATAGGCCTTCCCACACCCAGATCCTCCATCGGCTCGTGTGTCCTTTTCAAAAGGTCTTCTATCAGCCGGTCGAATTTCTTCCTCTGTTCCGGAGCGATTATCTTCCTAAGTTCACCAAAGTGGATCACACGTTCGTACTCAATTTCAGCCTGAATTTTCCCCAGGTCTTCAGCCATTTTGCGAATCCGATCGGGGTCGAGCGTGTCTTGCAGGACAGCTTCGGTTATCTCTCTGCGAAGAGCATGGAACCGATCAATGTGAAGGCGGGTTCGGTCAAAGTGTTTCTGCCGGATTTCCCCCAGTTGGGAGACCTGCTCCTCATCCAAATCGAGTTCATGGTGAAGAAACAACATGGATTCTCTGTGTGCACGATCATGATCCACACGAGGAATGGGAACATGGCGCCCAATCGGATGGATGCGTAAGACCGTAAAAAGGACGATGCCGTTTAGAACGACAAGCACCGCAATGATTCCTATCAGAATTTCTTTTTTAATTTTAAAGGCCATTTTTCTTTCCTTTTATCAATGGATCAATTAAAAGATCGCCGGAAGACATCATTTTGTATTCCCCTACCATTTGGTCCAGGGATATTGTTCTCTGATCCCTCGCCTTCACGGATTCGCTTAGAGCCAGATAGCAGAGAAATAAGTTAAGCATCACCATAACTACAATTAAAGCATGCTTGAGCCATCCCCATAATGGATGAAATGAAGTCATCTTATCCTCACTTCCCAGCCTGAACACAATCCGTTCTACCAGATATGGGGAAGGGATTTCTTTGTGAATGTTGTCGAGATCAGCCATGATTCTGTCAATATTCCGACTGATCCTTTCTTTCTCTTTCATGACAGCACCTCATTTCCTCTCAGGAAGGTTATTTTGAAATTCCGGGGCCTCCGACAGCTGTCTGCGGAGGTTGGTTTTAGCCCGGCTTAAAAGCGCATCTACGGCCGGGACCGACTTTTTGAGAATCGCAGCAACTTCTTTTTGAGTGTAGCCGCAGTACTTTTGAAGGATCACCACCAATCGCTGCGGGCCGGGTAAGATATCCACGGTTCGGTCCAGCAGTCGCCGCCGCTGCTCCGCATCAAGCTCAGCCTCCGGATTTGATCCGGTTGTTTCCCTATCTTCGAGATGATCCCCGGATCCATCCTCAGGTAGGGAACTGATCGATGCTGTACGCTTGCTCCGTTTCCGGTCGCGGATGTGATTGAGACACAAATTGACGGCGATCCTATTTAGCCAGGTATGAACTTCGGCCTCCCCTCGGTATCTGTTCCAGGATCTGATGGCCCGGAAGAATACATCCTGGGTAAGGTCTTCGGCGTTCTCCCGGTTCTTGAGCAGGTGATAACAGGTGTTGTAGACCATAGGCGTAAAATCCCGTACTATCTGGGGTAAGTCAGCGTTTATTCTGTCTCTTTGCTTCTTATTCATCTGGCCTTAATACTATAACGATCCTTCCATAATTATAGACACCAGATGGAAAAAAAATCTACGGAACAGTATAAAGTTATTAAATTGATTCTGTTTGTCAGCTCCAGATATTGATCTTAAGTAATGGGTTGTTAACATTCCCTCTGGAAAGATGCCGATCCCGGCCTCCCTGAAGTTGACGATGCGAGGTAAAGGCTGGCTGGATTGAGGGGGAAGTGAATTTCAAGTTATTGAAATATCGAGAGAGACACAGTATCATAAGGGGCGAGAGTGCGGGCATAACTCAGTGGTAGAGTACGAGCTTCCCAAGCTCGGGGTCGCGGGTTCAAATCCCGTTGCCCGCTCTCTTTTTTTTATGAAAAATGAAAAAATGGTCTCTGATTCTAGATGAAAAACCGCTGATGGGTTCCTGGAATATGGCGGTGGATGATTTTATTTTCCGGTCGCTTGGAGAGAAACCTCAAACATCAGTTAGGTTCTATTCCTGGGCAAAGCCAACGGCTTCTCTTGGCTATTCTCAAAAAGTGGAAAAAGTGCTTGATGTCCAATACTGCAGGGAAAATGGAATCGATATGGTTCGGCGGATTACCGGGGGGAAGATGGTTCTCCATTTTAGAGAAGTGACCTATTCCATCTGTTCATCTGATTCGAGCGTATTTACGGACAAGCTGTCGGACTCTTACAGGTTGATTTCGGAGGCATTGATGAAGGGGCTCGAAAAAATGGGGCTCGATTCTATCCTGGCCGAAGAACCTCCTTCAACTTATTCTAGAGGAAATCTGCCCTGTTTTTCCTATCCAGCCAGAAATGAAGTGGAAGTGAGTGAGAAAAAAGTCATAGGGAGTGCCCAAAAAAGGGTAGGGGCTGCTTTTCTTCAGCATGGTTCTATACCTCTTGAAGATGATAGAGAACTCCTAAAGAGAGTATCTTTTCTAGAGGAAAACGAAGAGGATGTCCGGTTGATTTCTCTCTCTCAGGCTCTCGGAAAAGAAGTCACTTTCGATTGGGCCGTTGATTTTTTCGCTGCTGGGATATCTGAATATTTTAGTGTCGAATTTGAGCCAAGAAATTTGACAGAAGAGGAAGAGAGAGTTGTGTCCAAAATCCAGAAGGACCGGTATGAAAATACCGGTTGGACTTTTGGGGGCAAGCCCAAATGAGCTTGTTCAGATTGATTTTTTTAGTTATTGATGATAGTATTTTTTGCAGTTGGACATATAAAAAAGATGAATGAAGTCGAAGAACTCACAAAGCTGAATTTCAAATCGCTACCGGAATTAAAACCGATTATTCATGATGATCTACATCAAAAAGTCCGTAAACACCTTTACCTTGAGCTGGGATCCGGTCCGGTTCTCTATCTGCTGTCTCCTTCCTACACCATCATCAATCCTGCCCCCAATGAGATGATCGATGATTTTATCCGCAGAGAAGAAAATACCCTCAATTATCTCAAGGAATTCATCATACAAAACCTGACGGTCCACTCCGTTCTTCTCGATGTCAACAGCTACTTTATCGAACAGAACAATTTCCTATTGCTGGCCAGGCTGCGTGAAAAAGACTCTGGAGGAAGGCGGTATGAGATCAAATTCTACACGCATTCTCCAAGAGAGCTTCTCACTCACTATAAGGATAAGATCTATATCGGGCGAGATTTTATCGACCTCTTTCAGTTTAAGAGAAAACATTTTGGCGTAAAAAACATCATTTTGTCCTTAAAAGAACAGTATGAAACTCTTCTTGACAAAGCCGGGGAAAAGCTGAAGAAACCGCTGAAGTTTAAATCATTCTTTCAGGAAATCAAGGAGTACATCACTGAGCTGCAGAGCGAGAGCCTTCTTATCCTTCAGCCGTTGCCGCCTTATCTGGATTTTCATAAGGTGAGCAGTGAGGACCTCATCAATATCAATGCTCAATACAGGTTGATAAATCATTTTTTGATTGAACTCAACGATGAAGTGGCTGAATTTGAGAACAATCTCCGCTCCAATGAGGAAAATGATTTTGTCCGCTATGTAACGAAGTACAAAAAGGACATTGCCAATAACATTTCATTCTTTAACATCAAAATCCACGGGATTATTTCTGAAAAAATTCACAGCTGACATAAGTCCATTCGACAAAAAAACCGGTACTTTCTCAGGGTTTTTTACCTTTGAAAGATCCCGGATTCTTATTCTAGAAAATGATGGATTCTTCTATCCAGATCGTGCCGTAAGTTGTGAACAGGAACACAGTGGGTTTGTCCGTTTCTTCTAAAAATGCTTTGACAACGGATAGGCCATTATTCTTTTGATAATCGATTTCTGCGTCCAGCTTCCACTGGATTTCTCCCTGTTCTGCCTGGGCTTCGAGGGGAGATCGCTCGTTTTCGGGCCAGAAGAATTTGATGTCCACATGGCTGCATTTAACCTCTAGAGATTGTGTAAGAGAGGAAGGGGAGAGATGAAGATCTCCGTGGGAGAGAATTATCGAAGTTTTCCCCGAGAAGTTGTCGAGCTCGATGTCTTGGTATGTCGAGCTGAGTGTGATTTCGTCACAGTGGACGTTTTTTCCGGATATGCCAAGGTTCTTTCCATTGACAAGGATATTTCCTGTGATGTTTTTGAGCCTCACTTTGTCATACCGGTTGGAGATGTCGATCTTTCCGTTTGCGCCGTCGATATCGATGAAGGATTGGTTGGAGACGATTTTAACGGGGCCCACGTTTGTCAGTTCAATCTTTTCATAGGAATTTTCGATGTCTAATGCCCCGGAGATGTCCCAACCAAAGATTTCGCTGTATGGCGAGCGGATGAGAACATCGTTCGTGATATCTTCCATAACGAGTCTTCCATGACTGTTTTGGATTTCGGTTCTCCCCAGGATTTGGCTGATTGTCACATCCGAATAGGAGGCTTCAATTTTGCAGTCGGATTCGACTTGCTCTATCTCGATGTCGTCATAGCGGTTGGAGACGATAAGCTCTCCTCGTATATTCGATACATCGACCTCTCCGTAACGATTAGTGATATCGGTGTGCCCCACTCTTTCCGTCCTGACCAGGCCATAGGAATTGACGACGGTGACATTCATTCTTTCGGGAACAAAAATGATAAAATCTGTCTCGATTCTTTTTCTCCTGAACTCCTGACGATTTGTTGAGATATTCAGAGTAGATCCGGTGTTGTCGATGTTCATTTTAAGCAGATCTGCAATCTCTCGGGCATCCACTTCTTCTTTTCTCCAGATCCTCTTCTTGAATGAAATAGTGATTTTATCTTCATCTGAACCGAAAATCTCGATGGAACCGTGGGAATTTCTGATGCGAAGTTCTTCAGAGAGAGGGGAATCGATTTCTTCTATCTCTTCGAAAACGAACTCGTCGTAGCCGAACAGCATACTGTTTCCCCATCCCCAATCGAGATCAAATTCTCCAGTGTAGATCTGGGTGATAAACACCCCGATCAGGATGATAAAAATCAGCAGAACAATTTCTTTAGCTTTCATTTTTAATCTTGATTTTTATCGGAGATTTGAGTGTCTTGCTCGCGTTCCTTGAGACCGTTATACAGCTTTAATGCTCCCCAAGCGATGATCAAGACGGGCCATAGCCGAGCGATTGTCCACCAAACATCGATGGTGTTGTGCAGCAGGAAAAGCGCACCGACGACAATGAGAATGATCCCCCATACGAGCGGATCTTTTCGTTTGGATCTTGCCATTTTTTCCTCCTAGACTATTCCTCTTTGTTTTTTGCCATGTAATCCAAAATGAGCTTGATACCGATGACGATGACAATTACGGGCCAAAAATCGAATATGGTCCCATAGTCGATGATATCGAAGTTTGCCAGAAGCAGAATTCCTCCGACGGCCATGAGGATAATTCCCCAGAAAATGGACCCGGATTTCATAAGCTCTGGGAATTCATCGATGGTCTCTTCGACATAGTCACCGTCTAAAGTTTTACGGTTAATTGTCTTAGCTGTCATGACGGCATCGATGAGCTGGTAAAACCAGAATCCAGCCAGAAGCAGGCCCGCAAATGGCTGCCCTTCTCCTGTTGTCTGGAGTGTCACCAGGCCGGCAAAAATAACAATAAACAACACACCTTTCATAACCTGTCGGCAGTAAAGAGTGCCGAGTCCTGGAAATATGAACGACAGCAAGCCTGCCAGAAATCCCGATTTCGGGGGTCTTTTGAGAATTACTTTTTCTTCCATTTCTTCCTCCATATGTATGTTAATTTAGTCCTCTTTTCCTTTGAAAATTTCGTTGATTTTTAAAGAAGCGAGGAGAGTATCCGTTTGATCGAATAGAGAGACGGCAAAAGATTCTGCCTGAGTGTAGAGCTGTCCGACTTTGCTGTAACCCTTGTGGATCTCTCTGTTTATGGTTTTGTTGATGGTGTTTTTGTCGGGGTGAAAGACATAGAACGAGATCAATATGAGAAAGATGGTGGCTCCTGCAAGGACCGGTTGAAGAGCCGGGCGAAGCAGGACATCGAGCTTAAAAGAGAATCTTTTCTTTTGGGTTGGGATTTTGTACAGACGGCTTTTAAGTTGAGGGCTGACTTCAATCTCTGGAAAGACACTTAAAGCCACATTTGCTTTTTTGATGAGGGCAAAAAGTTCTCGGCATTCCGGGCAGGAATCCAAATGCAGTCCGACAGATTCTCTCTCTTTGGGGCTGAGTTCATCTTCCAGATAAAGAGAAAATAGGTCTTCGATGTGTTTACAATCCATTGTTTTCTCCTTTCTCTTTATTTTCTTTTAGAACTTTCGCCAGTTGAAGTCTGCCTCGGTTGACACGCGACTTGATTGTTCCAAGAGGAATATCCAATATTTCTGCGATCTCATCGTATTTTTTCCCCTGGATATCCCGGAGAATGACAGCCATGCGGATATCTGCAGAGAGATAATTAAACCCTTGCCAGACAAGTTTTTTGCTTTCTTCTTGTGCAAGACTGTATTCAGGACTTTCCGTTTCTGAGGTAGCAAGATTGAATTCGTTGAAGTCATCACGTGTCTTTTTTTCCCACTTTGTCTTGCGGTACTGGTCGATGAGATAGTTTTTGCTCATGGTCAGAAGCCAGGCGGAAAAATTTTTGCTGAAGTCATATTTGGTCAGAGAGTTGTAGAGCTTGATGAAGATATCCTGTGTGAGGTCTTCGGCTTCCTCATAACTTCCAGAAAACTGGTAAGCCATGTTGAAGACTCTCTTCGAATACGCATCAACGAGCATTTTCCAGGCTCCTTCTTTGCCATGCAGGCAATCTCTGATGATTTGGTTTAATTCCACGTTTCACACTTCAGTAGACGAAAATCTGAAAAAAAAAGTTCCGATGCTCCCATTCTATTTTTGAACCCCCTGCGAGTCAAGATTTAGGGCCTGTTTTAATGGGGACATAAAAATGGGGACATAAAAATGGGGACAGTCCCCAATTAATATTTTTAATTGGGGACTGTCCCCATTTTTATGTCCCCATTTTTACCATTTTTAAAACAGGCCCTAAATCTTGACTAAGGGGGGGATATGTGTCACGATAATTCGTTCATTTATTTTTTTGGAATTTTGATATTTTATGACCGTCTTTTCATTGATTTTACCTATCAAAGGGAGGCCTTAAATGGAAGGTATTGTTGGGTATGGTGCGTACATTCCCCGGAACAGGATCAAAGTCGAGGAGATCGCCAAGGTCTGGGGGGCTGATGCACCAAGTTATAAAAAAGGTTTGATGTTGGAGGAAAAATCCGTTCCTTCTCCTGATCAAGATACGATCACCATGTCCGTCGAGGCATCTAAAAACGCTCTTAAAAGGGCGAATATCGATCCGGTTGAAATTGGGGCAGTCTACATCGGATCTGAGTCTCATCCCTATGCGGTTAAACCAAGCGGAACAGTTCTGGCCGAAGCACTGGGAGCGACACCTGAGGTTCATACAGCAGACTTTGAGTTTGCCTGTAAGGCGGGTACTGAAGGGATGTATGTGGCGCTTAATCTGGTCAGGGCTGGTGAAATGAAATTTGCCCTTGGTGTGGGCGCGGATACATCGCAGGGGGCTCCTGGAGATGCATTGGAATACTCTGCAGCTGCAGGGGCTGCGGCTTTTATTTTTGGGCGGGATAACTTGATCGCTAAAGTGTTAGATACGTATGCGTTTATGACGGATACACCAGATTTTTGGCGCCGTGAGTACCAGTATTATCCCCAACACGGGGGGCGCTTTACTGGAGATCCGGCCTATTTTAAACACGTCACAGGTGCTGCCAAGGGGATGATGGCCAAAGTGGGGATGACTCCCAAAGATTTTGCCTATGTCATCTTTCATCAGCCCAACGGCAAATTTCCCTTTCGTGTTGGAAAAATGCTGGGATTTAAAAAAGAACAGATCGAACCCGGGTGGCTGGTCAATAAGCTTGGAAATACCTACTCTGGATCTTCTCCATTGGGTTTGACGGCCACGCTGGATATCGCTACTCCTGGTGACAAGATCCTTCTTGTCTCCTACGGTTCAGGAGCCGGAAGCGATGCCTTTGTCTTTGAAGTCCTAGATCGCATCGAGGAAGTCAGAGATCTGGCTCCAAAGACTCGAGTTCTTTTAGACAGCAATAAGAATTATCTTGAGTACGGTGAATATGCCAAGTTCAGGCATAAAATCAAGAAGGCGCATTAGGAGGCGACAATGAGAGATGTAGCAGTTATCGGTGTTGGAATGAACAAGTGGGGGGAACTCTGGAATAAATCCCACAGGGATGTATTTGTGGAATCGGCTCTCCTGGCTCTAGATGATGCCAATGTGGACCATATCGATTCTATGTATGTGGGGTGTATGTCGTCAGGGCTCTTTGTAGGGCAGGAGCATATCGCATCCATGATGGCCGATTATCTTGGTCAGGCCCCAATCCCAACAACGCGGGTTGAATCGGCCTGTGCGTCGGGAGGGCTGGCCATTCGCCAGGGATTTATCGATGTCGCGTCTGGTATGAGTGATATTGTTTTAGTCGGCGGCGTGGAAAAAATGACCGATGTCGGAGGTAATGAGGCCACATATGCTCTTGGAACCGCCGCTGATCAGGAATATGAAGGATACCATGGGATCACTTTTCCCGGGCTGTATGCCTTGATAGCCATGGCACACATGGAAAAATATGGCACGACCCGTGAACATCTGGCCATGGTGTCTGTAAAGAACCATAAAAATGGAGCCAAAAACCCGCTGGCCCAGTTTCCATTCGAAATATCGGTTGAGGATGTCCTCTGTTCCGTAATGGTAGCCGATCCGCTGAGAATACTGGACTGCTCGCCTATCACAGACGGGGGAGCCGCTCTTATTCTCTGTCCGGTGGAAAAGGCCAAAGAGCTGGGAAAACCGATTGTCAAGATTATCGGAACCGGCCATGCCACAGACTCCATCGCTCTCGCCCAGAGAAAGGACCTCACGTGGTTGGAATCTACTTTTCAGGCAGCTCAACAAGCATACGCTATGGCGGATAAAAAACCCGAAGACATCGATGTCCTCGAAGTCCACGACTGTTTCTCTATTGCCGAGATTTGTGTGACTGAGGCTGTGGGGTATTTCGAAAAGGGAAAAGGTGGAGAGGCCGTAGAAAAAGGTCAAACAGCTGCGGACGGTGAAAAACCCGTCAATATCAGCGGCGGGCTAAAATCTAAAGGCCATCCTGTAGGGGCAACCGGCGTGGCTCAGGCCATTGAGATTGTCAAGCAGCTCCGCGGAGAAGCCGGAGAACGGCAAGTCGAGCAGGCAAGGATCGGCATGACACAGAACATGGGTGGAAGTGGTGCAAGCACTCTCGTGCATGTCTTTGAAAGGGAATAAGGAAGGAGGATAAGATGTCAACACCGTCAAGATATTGGAGAGAGATTCCTCAGAGATACAGGTATGAAGCCAACAAGTGCAGCAATTGTGGGAAAATAAACTTTCCTCCCCGCCTTATCTGTCCGGAATGCCAGGGACGAGAGTTTGAAACGGTAAAAATTGCAGAAAAAGGAAAAGTTCTCACCTACACGATAATTCGTGTAGCTCCACAGCAGTTTGTCGATCAGGCACCTTTTGCTGTTGGGATAGTCGAACTTGAGGATGGAGTGCGCCTGACTGGCCAAATCGTGGACTGTGATTTTGAACATATGAAAATCGGCCTGGCAGTCAAACTTGAGTTCCGGAAAATCTACGATGTGGGCGAGTCCGGAGTGATTTGCTACGGGTATAAATTCGTTCCTGACGCCTAATGTCCTTTACTCCCAGTCACGAGCTATTTGCGGATTGTTTACACAGAGTAAAGGACTTGGAAGCTTTCTGTTTTTCCTAGAAATTGAAAAATTTCTCTTTTATAATAAAGAGGATGGAAAAAATTTGGCCTTAGGGGTAAACCCATGTACAGGATAGAAAGCAACATCGACACCCGGAGTCAAGAGTACAAGGATAACTTTGCACACATGACCAAGGCCGTAGCTGAGTATAAAAACCGCCTGGCTCGTGTGCAGGAGGGAGGCCCCAAGAAATACAGGGACCTCCAGAAATCCCGGGGAAAACTTCTTCCCAGGGAGCGGCTGGAAAAACTCTTTGACCGAAATACGCCGTTTGTTGAACTCAGCCCGCTGGCGGCATGGGATTTGTATGACAATGAAGCACCGGGAGCAGGTATGATCACGGGAATCGGCGTAGTTCACGGCAGGGAAGTGCTGGTGGTTGTCAATGATCCGACGGTTAAGGGCGGCACCTATTTTCCGATGACCATAAAAAAGCATATCCGGGCGCAGGAAGTGGCACTGGAGAATAGGTTACCGTGTATCTACCTAGTCGATTCCGGAGGAATTTTTCTTCCGCTCCAACATGGAACTTTTCCGGATAAGGAACATTTCGGCCGAATCTTCTATAATCAGGCTCGTCTCTCAGCACTTGGAATTCCTCAGATTTCAATCGTTTTGGGATCCTGTACCGCCGGGGGAGCGTATGTTCCTGCTATGAGTGATGAGACGGTGATTGTCAAACAGCAGGGGACAATTTTTATCGGAGGTCCTCCTCTTGTCAAAGCTGCCACCGGTGTGGATGTCACTGACGAGGAATTGGGTGGAGCGGATGTTCATTGCCGCATCTCAGGCGTCTCGGATTATTATGCCCAAAACGATGAGCATGCGCTTGAAATTGCCAGGAATATTGTAGAAACCCTCGATCCAGCCAAGAAGTTCGAGCTTGGAATGACTGAGCCGGAAGATCCCTTTTATGATCCCCAGGAGATCTACGGCATTATCCCAAGTGATGTCAGAAAACCTTACAACATCAAGGATGTCATTGCGAGATTGGTCGATGGAAGCCGTTTTCAAGAATTTAAGGAAAACTATGGTCAGACTCTGGTCTGCGGTTTTACGCGGATTCTGGGGCATCCCCTCGGAATTGTGGCCAATAATGGTGTCCTTTTCTCGGAGAGTGCGGTCAAAGGGGCTCATTTTGTAACCCTATGCTCCATGCGTAAAATTCCACTCTTGTTCCTTCAGAATATCACGGGATTTATCGTGGGCAAACCCTATGAACACGGCGGAATTGCCAAAGACGGGGCCAAGATGGTCCATGCCGTGGCCAACGCCGATGTTCCCAAGATAACTCTCATCGTAGGGTCTTCCAACGGCGCAGGAAACTATGCTATGTGCGGTCGGGCTTATGCACCCCGGCTGCTGTGGATGTGGCCAAGCGCACATGTGAGTGTTATGGGCGGAGAACAAGCTGCCAATGTGTTGGCGACCGTCAAGGCTCAAAGGCTCAAAGAACAGGGGAAAAAACTCACCAGAGCAGAGAAAGAAAAAGTGATGGCACCCATCTTAAAAAAATATGAACTTGAAGGAAGCCCGTATTTCAGTACCAGCCGGATCTGGGATGATGGTATTATCGATCCTCTAGAAACACGGGGCGCTCTAGCCTTGGGGATATCAATGAGTCTAAACGCACCTATTCCCGACTACAAAGTGGGAATTTTCAGGATGTAAGATGAATAGATTCGACTACGGAACTATTTTATATGAGAAGCAAGAGCAGGTTGTCTGGCTGACATTTAACCGGCCTAAGGTCCATAATGCGTTTAACGCAAGGCTAATCGAGGAGATGACAGAAGCGGTAAAGCGGATTAATAAAGATAATTCAGTGAGGGTTGTCGTTCTTACGGGAAAAGGAAAATCGTTTTGTGCAGGTGCGGACTTGAACTGGCTGAAAGAGATTGTCGGTTATTCCTTTAACCAAAATCTTGAGGAATCCAGGGCTCTTGCCGATGTACTGCATGATCTCTATGAGCTGCCCAAACCGACAATCGCCATGGTGAACGGAGCCGCAATTGGAGGAGGAACAGGATTCCTTTCGGCATGTGATATAGCCTTGTCCGCCGAAGAGGCCTCATTTGGGTTGAGTGAAGTCAAAATCGGCCTTGTTCCGGCAGCCATCTCTCCCTATGTCATCCGGAAAATTGGCGAGAGCAGGGCTCGGGAATATTTTTTGACGGGGAAGAGGATTTCGGCACGGAAAGCTCAGGAAATCGGGCTTGTCAATGATGTGGTTCCCCTGGAAAAGTTAAAAGAATCAATAGATCGTTTGATCGATAACCTCTTGACATCGGGTCCGGAAGCCATGGCCAGCTGCAAGAAGCTGATCATGCGAACGTCCCATGCGAGGATTGAGGATGTCAAGGAATTTACGGCTAACATGATCGCCGGACTGAGAGTGAGTAAAGAAGGGCAGGAAGGTATGGCTTCTTTTCTCGAGAAAAGAAAACCCAATTGGATCAAGAAAAAAGATTAACGATGTTTAAAAAGATTATGATCGCAAACAGAGGAGAAATTGCCTGCCGGATTATCAAGGGCTGCAAGGAGATGGGCATCTCAACTGTGGCGGTCTACTCCGATGTGGACCGTAAAAGTCTTCATGTTCAGGCCGCAGATGAAGCGGTCAACATCGGTCCGGCACCGGCTGTGGACAGCTACCTAAATGTGGACAGCATCATTCAGGCTGCCAAGAAGACAGGGGCAGAAGCCATCCATCCGGGATATGGCTTTCTTGCGGAAAACTCGGGATTTGCCCGCCGCTGCGAAGACGAAAAAATCGTTTTTATCGGTCCGAATTCCAAAGCCATGGAGCTTGTTGGGGACAAAGTCAGATCCCGCCAGACTATGGAAAAAGCCGGGATCCCCATCATACCGGGAATGAAAGGGACTCACGAGAATATCTCAGATTATTTTGCCGATGCAAAAAAAATCGGCTTTCCCGTAATGATAAAGGCTTCGGCTGGGGGCGGCGGAAAGGGGATGCGGATCGTTTTTGAGGAAGAGAAACTACTGGAGGCTCTGGAAGCCGGACAGAGAGAGGCCAAATCCGCATTTGGGGATGAGTCCGTCTACCTGGAAAAGTATATCGAAGAGCCCAGGCACGTGGAATTCCAGGTGCTTGCGGATAATTTTGGGAACACGGTTCATCTCTTCGAGAGAGAGTGTTCGATCCAGAGGCGTCATCAAAAAATTATCGAAGAATCTCCGTCTCAGGCGCTCGATCCGGCTTTGCGCGAAAAAATGGGGGAAACCGCCAAAAAAGTGATGATGGTGTCCG
>CAZLLG010000017.1:0-24137 GCA_964560275.1 uncultured Eubacteriales bacterium
ATGAATTCTTTTATTTTTCCTAAGAAGTTATGTCCGATCTGTTCGATGTCTTCAATAATGTTCAGGCTATCTTCCAATTCTTTAAAGAAAAAATAGGGATATTCCTCCTGGTTGTCCTTGGATAATTTGCTGACAAAAAATTCTCGAATAAAGCCCACCGCGATACCTCAGAAAGATTTTACCGCAAAAACCACAAAAAGGGAATGAAATATGAGTAACTTGTTTCTCATTCGTGTAATAAATTACCCATATAGTCCTGAATTATCTTATTTTTTTTTGAACTTTTTTTTAATTACAAGGGTATATTAAATTGAGAATCCACGAATCCTTATTTGGTACGTTTTTCGCTTATAGGTTTATCTGAAATAAAGAGGAGATTAAAATGCGAAAAAGCAAAAAAAATCTTATATGTTTTGTATCCTTGAGTGTGTTTTTCTTTTCCTCGCTTTGGGCTTTGCCGCAAACTAAGAAGAACATCTCTCTTGAGGAGTGCATCATCCATGCGATCAACAATAATTTGGATGTCACGGCAGAGTTGATCACTCCTGAGATTGCTCTGTTGTCGGTCACTCAATCAAGGGAAAAATTTCTTCCTTCTTTGAGTTTTAGTTTTACCCGGCGGAACACAAACGCCCCCGCTTCTTCATGGATTGAGTCTTCAGATCAGGTTCTCACAACCTACAACAATTATTCCGGCCAGATCAGCCAGCTGCTTCCAACGGGAGGACATCTGAACGTTTCACTGAATTCGAATATGTATGATACAAATCAGAGATTG
Source organism: uncultured Eubacteriales bacterium (assembly GCA_964560275.1). GTDB lineage: Bacteria > Acidobacteriota > Aminicenantia > Aminicenantales > Aminicenantaceae > JAUWVG01. The sequence continues at coordinate 779 of CAZLLG010000017.1, forward strand.
TTGTCAATTAATCCCCGGTATGGAAGCACTCTGGATTTTACTTTTACTCAACCGCTGCTCAAAAATTTTGGGATCAACACAAACCGAAGAGAAATTATCGTGGCCCAGAACAACAGAGATATCTCCGAGAATGACTTCAAGAAAGTCCTTCTCGATACGGTCTTTGCCGTTGAAGATGCCTACTGGAATCTTGTATACAGCATTCAGACCCTTGAGGTCAGGCAGCAGTCTTTGATACTGGCTCAGGATCTTTTGCGAAAGAGTCAAAAGGAAGTGGAGATAGGAACCCTGGCACCTAAGGAAATTCTGAGCGCTCAAGCAGAGGTGGCTGCCCGCGAGGCCGACATTTTACAGGCCGATACCCTGGTGAAAAACAACACCGACCGCTTAAAGACTCTGATTAATTTTTCAGATGAAGTTGAGGAAATCCTCCTTTTTCCGTCCGATCAACCTGCGTTTGAGCTCAAGGACATGAGTTTAGAGGATGCATTCCGATTGGCTGTGGAGAACCGGCCTGACCTGCATTCTTCTCGGATCGGTTTAAAAAACAGGGACCTCGACGTTCGTTTTGCCTGGAATCAACTGCTTCCGGATTTAAATCTCAATGCCAATTACTGGAGTCCCGGTTTGTCAGGGGACCAGGTCCTCTATCTGAATAATAATCCCCTCACAAATGTCATCGTGGGAACGATCCCAGGGGGAGCGAGTGACGCGATGAAGGATGCCATAAATTTTAAATATAAGAATTGGTCCCTTTACTTCACTTTGGATATCCCCTTGAATACGATTTTGACACGAGCCGCTTTAGTCCAGGCAAAAATGAACCGAGACCGTGCATCTGTGAGGATGAAGAGTTTGGAGCAGAAAGCCTTTTTAGAAACCAAAACGACTCTACGGACTATGAACACCGACTATCAAAGGGTCGAAGCATACAGAATCGCGCGGGAACTCGCAGAGCAAAAACTCGAAGCCGAAGAGGCAAAATTAAGAGCTGGAATGTCGACAAATTTTATGGTGCTTCAGTACCAGAGAGATTTGGCCAATGCAAAGAGTGCGGAACTCCGAGCTGTCATCGATTACAACCTCTCTCTCTCCAGGTTGAACAACACTGTGGGCATTAGTCTTAAAAACTGGAATATAAATCTTGCAGATGCCGGATCGGGGGAAGGAATTTTGCAATGATCTGGAAGATCGCGAAAAAAGAGTTCCATAATAATCTTCTTACTTTTCGCTTTACCTTTGGCACACTGATCCTGATTTTTCTGGTATTGGCCATCACTTTGGGCAGCGTCAAAGGTTTTTTGGATTTAAAGGATGAGTATCTGCTAGGTATTCAAGCGAACGAAACAAAACTCTCTGAAAACAGAGTCTACTGTACGATTGAGTATGAGGTGACTAAAGCACCCGAAGTTTTATCCATCCTAAACCTGGGAGTGACCAACCGTCTTGGAAATTCAGTCCTGATGTCATTGAGACAGATCCCTTCGGCAGAGAAAAAATATGCCCAGGAAAATCCTCTGCTCAATATCTTTACGTCTTTGGACCTGACTCTTGTCTACAAGATTGTCATCAGTCTTCTGGCCATGCTTTTTGCCTTTGATGTGATTTCAGGAGAAAAAGAAAAGGGGACTTTAAAACTTCTTATAGCTCAAGGCGCTTCACGGTTTAAGGTCATACTCGGTAAATATTTTGGCAACATGCTCACGCTGCTGGCATCCTTTTTTATAAGTCTGTTTATCGCTTTTCTCATCATTATTTTCCATTTCCCCAATCTTAAGACAATGGATTGGATGAGAATCCTTCTTTTTGCGGTTCTGACAATGTTCTATATCTCCTTGTTTTTTCTGTTGGGGCTTCTCATTTCAGCCCTGACAAAAAAGGCCTCTCACTCTTTGATTTTTTGTCTTTTTATCTGGATCTTTTTTGTCATCATTATACCCAACTTGTCAACCTATTTAGCAACCGTGATCAAGCCTGTTCCCCCCGAAAAAATCCTCGAATTGCAGATAGATGAGTTTTACTCTTTGACACAAGAAAAACTTCGAATATGGGGTGAGAACAATCGTGCATCCATACGGATCTGGGGATCTATGGATTCTACAGATGGAATTTACGTTCTTCAAAGGGCAGACAGGGTGACTATCGATCATTTTAAAAAACGGATTGCTTTTTCTGAACCTCTCTACAGGGAAAGAACAGATAAGATTTGGGCTGCCAAACAGGATTTTTACAAACAGTTGAGGGACCAGGAGAAACTTGCGACTCGATTGAACCGGATTTCACCGACAGGGCTCTTCCAGGAAATCTCCGAGATGATTGCAAGGACGGATATTTTCAACTATGAGAGATATATTCAACAGGCAGCTTTGTACAGGGAAGCGGTGTTTAATTATTTAGTAAACAAAGATGCTTTTCGATCCCTTAGGTTCTTTACGGTTATGGAAGAAAAAGACATTCTGCCGCTGGAAGAATACCGAAAAGTCAATTACAGAAAATCGGATGGAAGCTACTATACACTTGAGGACTATGAACCTTTGAATTTGTCGGATTTTCCTCGTTTCAGCTATCAGGAAGAAACACTGTCGGATATACTCCCTCGAGTAATCACCCTATTATTTGTTCTTATTTTACTCAATCTGATTTTTTTCCTTGGTTCAGCCGGGGCCTTTTATATCTATGACGTGAGATGACCATGATCAAAGAAATACTATTTAAGGAACTTAGAGAGAATATGAACACGATCCGATTCTATCTCATCCTGACTCTGACCATTCTGCTGTTTGTGGTCAGCAGCATCACTTTTGTAAGGAATTACAGCCAGAAAGTTTCCGATTACAGGAGTGATATTACAGCCAATGAAAATCTGTTGGTTGAGAAGAGTAAAGATCTTCTTCAATTGAGCCGGTTTAAGCAGAGCCTTCTCAAAAGGCCTAATCCCTCCGAATTTTTATCAGAGGCCAGCGAAAAAATACTCCCGAACAAATTTTTGTCTGATATTTTTTATCTTGACTTTCCAGAAGTGGAAGGCAGAAGCAATGTCCTTCTCCGAGGATTTAAAACGGTTGATTGGGAATTTATTGTCGCTATTGTCTTAAGTTTTTTAGCCTTTGTGCTCAGTTATGATGCTGTTTGCGGTGAAAAGGAGCAGAATACACTCTCATTGATTTTTTCCAATTCGATCAAAACCGTTAAGGTGTTCTTCGGAAAATTCTTAGGACTGTTGATCACACTTTCAATTCCCATTGTAATAGGTGGTCTCATCGGTTTACTTCTTATCAATTTGAGCGAAAATATCTCCATTAATTATGGGAAAGTGGCTTTGTTTCTATTGGCGTCTCTGATTTTTCTTTCTCTTTTCCTGCTGATTGGAATGACGGTGTCAGCAATATTTTCACAATCTGTGACAAGTGCAATCACTCTGCTTTTTATCTGGATCATTTTGTCTTTTGTTATTCCGGCAACCGGGAATCTGATCGCCCATCAGTTCTATCCGATCCCAAAAAAAGGGGAAATCGAAAAGAGAATCGAATTTGCCCAGGATGAAATCTATGACACAAAATATAGAGATACAGAAGCCGGCGGATGGAACGGAGATCCGTTTGCCGAATGGGTTCCTCTCCGGGCGCAGTGGAGTACGGATATCATGAATGTTCGCAATCAAATTTATGACGATTTTTTAAATCAAATGATCAATCAAGTGGAACAGACAAAATGGATGACGAGAATTTCTCCTGTTTCTGTGTTTCGATACTTAACAGAAGAAATTTCCGGGACAGGCGTGAAGAGGTTTGAAAATTTTTTCCATCAGGCCAATAGATTCAAACAACTTTTATATAACTTTGTAGAGGATAAAGACAGGCCTGATGAGAAGAGCCCTCATTTTTTGACCTTGCCCCTAACTACAGGAAATGCAGGAATTTCACGGCTTCCGGTTGGATACGCCTCTGTTCCACAGTTTCATGAACAGTTTCCTCAACTGAAAGATAACCTCAAACTAATTTTGATAGATTTATCGATCCTTGTGATACTTGGACTTTTATTTTTTATCGTGGGATATTTTCTCGTAGTGAAATACGACAAACGATGAAAAACTTAAAATAAATTGAGACAAGAAAAGGAGAAGTGATATGAAAAAAGGTAAACATCTGATCCTGGTGGTTCTTCTTTTGACCACATTTATAGCTGTGACCTATGCACAGGAATCCCAGACCATGAAGCTGTTGACCCTTAAAAAGGCTCAGCTCTTGCAGGAAGAGATGAAAGGGGATTTTGACAGAGCCCTAAAGCTAAAAGAAGAGGGTTTGATCTCAGAAGAGGATTTTGCCCGAAAAAGGACTGCATACCTTCAGGCCTCAGTGAGCTATCAGGAAGCCTTGATCAGTTTTATGGGCAGCGAGGCGAGGATTTCTGTGGCCAGTGCTGTCAAATTTCAGGATAAAGCCGGGAAAAAATTTGTCCGGGTTTCACTCAGGTATTCCTCAAAAGAACTCAAAGAACTGGCCAAACTGAATATCGATGCTCAAGATCTCTTTCCGTTGGATTTTTTAAAGGAAATTAAGGATGTGTACATCTCCCTTCACTCAGAGGGTAAAATCATTTCCGATCCCTATGAAAAAGGCATCCCCTCGCTGGCTCTGGAAGAAGAGAAGGAAGTCACATTTCAACTGCTGAAAGATGTGGAGAACCTGGATATCAATGTTTTTTATTCAGGCAAAAATGAAACGACATCTGTGTATCTGCAGAAAGGCCTGAGTGCCAACATTGTCACAATCAATTCGGCTCAGTTTTCTCAGGAAGCAGACCTGGAAAGCCAAGCAACTTTTGATCTCTCTCTTGAAAAATTCAGCGGAGAGGCCAATATTTTTAGACTTCAGATTATCAATCTTCCCCGTCAGATTACCTATGAATTTGTCGATCCTCAAACCCAGGCCCGGCTGTCCCAAATAAAATTTACAGAGGGAATAACCAGCATGCAGCTGTCTTTGAGGCTTTATCTTCCTAAAAATGCCGATGATCAGGTGGTTATGGATAAGCCGATAGAGTTCAGTGCTCTGGCTCTCGATAGTGAACAGGCCCTCCGCCTCCAGGAAATGCTTGCAGAAGATACTTTTATCGATCTCAGTGAGATCGAAAATCTCAACGCCGGGAATGTCAGTCTGGAGTTGATACCTCGTGGGGTGGGGAGAATAGAAGTCCAGGCTGTCAATCTTTACCACGAGATCAAGGTGGGAGAGAGTGTGGACATGGAAGTCCGGATTGTCAACACTGGCACAAGGCTGCTCAATAACATCAGGATTTTTTCTGATCTGCCCTTAAACTGGAAAGCTGAAATTCAGCCTGATCTCATCGCAGCCCTGGAACAGAATCAAGAAGAGATTGTTAACCTCACATTTATCCCACCTGATGATGTCTCTGTTGGAGATTATGAACCAAGGATAAGAACGGAGTGTGTCGCGGACAATCGTCAGGTTGAGTCCGAAGATAAAATCGTACGCGTCCATCTCAGTGCCAAGACGAATGTGCTGGGGATTACACTTTTGATCGCTCTGCTCATCGGATTGCTCGTAGGCATTGTTGTTTTTGGGATAAAACTTACAAGAAGATAAACCAAATCACGGAGATAAAAATGGAAAAATCAAAACCTATCATCAAAGCAGATGATCTTTCTAAAAGATATGAGGATGGTGTTCTTGCTTTAGATCACCTGAATTTAGAAGTTCGTCCAGGAGAAGTGTACTGTCTGCTGGGTGCCAATGGTGCGGGAAAAACGACGACAATCAATCTTTTTTTGAATTTTCTTCCGCCGACCACAGGCACCTGTTATATCAATGGAATCGATGTGACTAAAGATCCTCTGGGGGCAAAAAAACATGTGTCTTTTGTTTCTGAAAACGTCATGCTTTATGGAAATTTCACGGCACGTCAAAACCTGGATTTTTTCGCGAAGCTTGGAGGACAAACAAATTTGAGCCGGGAGGATTATCATCAGGTGATGCGACGTGTTTCTCTTCAGGAAAAGGCCTTCGAGCAGAGGGTTAAAAGTTTTTCCAAAGGAATGCGCCAGAAACTCGGGATATCGATTGCTATTATCAAAGGCGCCCCAACCATTCTCCTTGATGAGCCGACATCTGGTCTGGATCCAAAAGCGGCCTCTGAATTTTTGGATATACTCAATGAACTCAGAGAAGAAGGCAAGGCTGTTTTGATGTCAACTCATGACATTTTCCGGGCCAAAGATGTGGCCAACCGCGTGGGGATTATGAAAGAGGGCCGTCTTGTTATGGAAAGAACCCGAGAGGAACTTCAGTACGAAGATCTGGTCAAGATATACATCGACTACATGCGTGCAGAGCCGCTTTCCGCTTAAGAGAGAGAACAAACCAATGTGGACTATCGCCCGTAAAGAAATCGCCTCGAATCTTTTAAGCTATAAATTTTTTATTGTCATCGTCCTGACAGTGATCCTGATCTTTACAAGTTTTTTTATCATGTACATGGATTTCAACGAGCGCCTCTCCGATTACGATATCATCAAGCCAACACCGGAAGATCCGATCGCAGTGCTTGCTCCTAATCCTCTATCGATGTTTTCCAAGGGATTGGATGAAGCCATGGGGCGTTCATTTGAGAGTACCGTTATAGGGATTACTGTAAGGGCTGGGCAGAAATCCGGGAATGCCGTCTTTTCCTTTTTCCCCACTCCAGATTTTATGTATATTGTCAAAGTTATATTGTCCCTCGTGGCCCTGCTGTTTGGATTTGACCAGATCAGCCAGGAGAAGGAACGCGGAACCTTGGGGCTGATGCTGTCCAATCCGGCTTCCAGAGCTAAAATTCTTGTTGGAAAGTGGATCGGTAACTTCTTAAGCCTATCCATTCCTTTTCTATTGGTGGTGCTGTTGGGTTTTGCGTTTGTGAACCTAAACCGTGATATCCATTTCTCTGCGAATCAACTGGTGAGGCTGGCATTGATAATGTGTGTGACTCTTTTGTATATTGCCCTTTTTCTCAGCCTGGGAATTCTAATATCCACCTTAACACGGAAAGCCGCCATCTCTGTTGTGGCTCTACTTTTTATTTGGGTGTTGATGGTTTTTGTGGTCCCGAATTTGGGGAACCTCTTGGCCAGACAGCTGGTGGATGTTCCCTCGGTTGCCGGTTTGAGTGAAAAGAGAAATCAGATCTGGACTCGCGAGGTTCTCCTGGGGATTCAAGACAGGAATTGGATGGATCATTATTCTTCGATCAACCGCGAACATGGACTGCTTGAGGAAGATTACAGGAACAAATTTAACAAACTGGTCAGACTTTCCAAAAACATCAATCGGATCTCTCCTGTGTCCAGCTTTGTCTATGCTGTGACGGATTTAGCCGGAACAGGGATAGGTGAGGAGGAAAACCTGAAGAGAGCTGTCATCAGTTATAACAACAGCATTTTCCCGGAAATTTCAGCGGCGGTAATGGATAGAGAACCAAGGCAGTACCCGGCTTTTCAGTACAACTACCGGGAACTTTCTGAGGTGTTTGCTCGAGGAACTCTTTTTGATATGACCTGGTTGATTTTTTTCAACATCCTCTTTTTTGTCCTGAGTTACATGGCCTTTATCCGGTATGATGTGAGGTAGAACGATGTTAAGGAATATTATACAAAAAGAGATCTTAAGCAATATTTTTTCGTCTCGGTTTCTCGTGACGTTTTTGCTCTTGGTTATCATCGTATTTGCTACATCTGTGATTTTAACAAACGACTATATACAAAAGTTGGATGAATTTTCCAGACGGCAGAACGAAATCGAAAATTATTTGAGGGACTATGCCCATTTCAACAGGATTGGAAGTATCATAAATCCTGCACCCCCTCCCTTGCCGTTCTACAGCATGATAAGGGGAATTTCTGTAGAAGTGAATATCGAAGAGTTCGATAATGATCCCCTGCCTGTGATGTTCCCTCTCATCGATCTAACCTTTATTGTGACCATCCTCTTGAGTCTTGTTGCACTCCTGTTCTCTTATGATGCCATCTGTGGAGAGAAAGAAGAGGGGACACTCAAGCTGATGCTATCCAACAACATCTCTAGGGCAAAGGTTTTGCTGGGAAAGACGGTAGGAGGTACATTGACACTTCTCATTCCCTTTACTTTTTCTCTGGCACTGAGTTTGATTGTCATACTTATGAATCCGAGGATTTCCTGGAAGGGAAGTGACTGGGGGGCGTTGGGATTGATCTTCTTTTCTGCCGTTCTCTATGTCACGCTGTTTTATTGTCTGGGAATATTTATTTCTTCCCGCCATAAGACCGGATCTTCTTCAATCATGACTTCTCTCTTTATCTGGGTCCTTTTTATCCTTGTCATCCCTAGTTTGACTCCCTATGTGGCGTCTTTTTTTGCCAAAACCCCTTCAAAAATAACCATCGATAGAGAAGTGAGCCGAATCTACAATACAGAAAGAGACGCGCTTGGCAATAAATTATCTAAGGAAAGAAGTCAAGAAGTCCAATTGAAGTATCCTAACTATGAATCGAGGCTTTCAAAGGAAGAGACGCAGATGAGGATTGCCAATGATCCAGAGTTTAAAAAAGCCTATGAGGAAATGAGGAAAGTGGTGAATGAGGCTTGGAATGAGGCCAACAGGATTCAAGGAGAAAAAGCCAATCTTATTCTAGAAGATCAATACAACAAGATAAAATCTCAAACAAAACTTTCTATCTATCTTTCAATGATGTCTCCCTTATCCAGTTTTACTTATCTAGCGACCGATCTTTCTGCCACAGGCATGAGGAGCTCTAAGCATTTTGAACGGATTGTCGAGAGATATTGGGATTCTTTTAGGGATTATGCACCCAAAAAGAGAGCCGCACTGCTGGAAAAGGATCCGACTATGGATGTATCTAATTCTCCTGTTGATGTCAGTGACATGCCCAGGTTTCAATATACGCACGAGCGGCTTTTAGACCGCATTGAAGGTATCCTCCCGTTCCTTACGGTTCTAATTATATTTAATATTCTGTTTTTTTCCGCTGCCTTTTTCTCTTTCATCCGCTATGACGTCCGCTAATTTGGGGGATGCCGTAGGGGCCGTCGGCAAGGATGGCCACTTCGGGATCTCTTCCAAGTTCTTCTGATTTCGTTTTAACCGCCCAATTCAAGGTTTTTGAAACCAGCTCCTGGAGACTGGCTGCTTCAGGAGCGATGGTTCGTGCATCTCTTTCCGGAAGCCAGGAAAAGGCGTCCTTTGGGATGTCCAGTGTGCAGTAAAGAAGATTATCAGGCTCAGTTTTTCTGAAGAGCCGCGTCCACATCTGAGCTTCCCATTGCTCAGGAACAAATGTCCAGGAGGGATCGAGGATCTGGCGGCAAAATGTCTCTGTCCCCACCTCATTGAGGAATCGCATCATTTGTTTGTAATTTTTACCGCCAATCGGATCCAAATCAGTATGAAAAGCGGCTAGAAGGCATATCCCGTTGTTTTCAATAATGGGCGCACAGAGTGCGGCCCCTTTTGCGGCCTGGTAATGGTTAACACCCACAAATCCTGCGTGGGTGAGGATGATGTCGTATTTTTTGCGGACGGGAATTGCCGCGTACGATTTTATTTTTTTGTAGGCTTGGAGGAGAGTGTCCTCCAGGTCTCCGGCAAAAACACCTGTGGTTTTGTAATCTGAGTCGAGGGTGACGTTAACAGTCATGTCACATCCTGCCATTTTTGCCACCCGGGTCGCCTCTTCATGAACGGGATTGTTCTCGAGGACAAGATCTCTTGCGTAGGGGGAGGAGAGGATGGGCCCTCCGTGAAGAACTTGAGTCGAGGCCTCGCTGAGCAGGCCTGGACATATGGATTTCCTTCCTCCCGAGACTCCGGCCATAAAATGGCTCTCTACAAGTCCGGTCAAGATTTTTATCCCACACTCCATATAGTTTTTGTTGATGAAAAGGTCTCCGCCGATTTTTGTTTTCCCCAAAAAGATCAGTTGGTTGGGATCCCGGCAGTCGTGTTGGAGGATTTCAAGTCCCATTGAAAAAATTTGGGGATCGAGCAAGTTTTCCAGTTCCTGTTTTGTCATCAACCGATGAGTGCCTGTGGCGATAAGCAATCGGATTTGAGATGGGGAGAGTCCAGCTTGTTTCAACACTTCCAGAATCGGGAGCAAGATGCCTTCCTTCCCTCGATAGGGCAGAGGGCGAGTGTTGTCAGAAAGAACCACAACAGCCTTTGCTTGGGGAAGAATTTTTAGTTTTTCTTGCACAATTGTTTTTAGGGAAGGACCGGAATTTGGATGGTCCAATGCATTTCTGATTTCCTTTCCTGGATTGTTAAGAGGGCGGCAGGATCCCATTGTGAGGATATCCGCTTGATCGGGGACTTCAACGTTTAGGTTTATATGACCGAGATTGAGATGAACTGCTTTCATGTTTTGTCATCCTTTGGCTATTCAAACATCTTAATAAGGCTAAAGTCACCCGTCAAGGCCGCCTGGAGAATAGGACGCATGAATTCGTCCACATGGTCTGCATTAAGGGGAACGGGCATGTTATTTAATTTCGACTCAAGCTGAGGATTTTTTGCCGCTTCTATGGCTTTATCGATATAAGACTCATTCATCCCTTTGATTTCTGATAGTTTTGTCGGGAAATCGACTTTTTTGCTCAAAACGAGCAGTCCTTTTGCGACTTCCATCCCGAGCTCTCTTCCTTCTAGAGATGTCCTCCGTTTTGGTATCAGTCCGTATTTTGTGAAAAGTTCAGCAAGCCTGTGAAGTTGATGCTGGATGGCTGGTGCGAAAAATACTGTGTAGTAAGGATTCAGCAGTGCAACGGCGCGGCCGTGACTGAGAATATCGACCAGAGAAAAGCTTGTGAGATGAGCCCCGTTGGTTCCACCCATCATGATGGCATATCCCCCCAGATCTGTCGCAAGACCGAGAGATTCTCTGGCTTCAAGATCCTTTGGATAATTCACTGCTGTTTCCAGATTGGCAAGGATGAGTTCGATACCTGTGAGAGCCACTTCTTCAATTTTGTCTAAGGATTCACCGCTTGCTCCATAGTAGACTTCAAGACAGTGTGACAGCCCATCAAACGCCCCATCACAGGTGAAGGCCGCAGACATCGTTTGGGTTAAACTGTAATCAAATAGACTCTTTGGGGGGACGATGGCCGTGTCTATGATGAGCTTTTTTTGAGAAATTTGAAAATCCGTGATGTTTGAGTACTTTGTCAGGTGTGCAGAAGAACCCGATGCAGTCTGTAAGGCCAAACAAGGAGTTATTTTTTTTTGGGATTCTATAATTTTCTCTGTGACTTTCCCGACTCCGAAATAATCTTCTAAATCACCCCCCAAGCCGGCTAAAACTATGGCTGCTTTTGCGGCGTCAATGCCGGACCCTCCTGATGCAACAAGAAGGCTATCGGGTTTTAAAGACAAAATGGTCTCCGCCATGCGGAAGACATCCTCCTTCGGAGAATTTGGACGGGCGGTTTGTGCGTGTCCGACTATGTTTAAGTTTGACAATTTTAATGACGTTAGAATTCGATCAAAATATTTTTTTCCTCTTTGATGGAGATTTGTGACGAGGAGAATATTTTCTCCTGTGAGTGCAGTAATTTTTCCGATTTTATCCAAACATTTTAGACCAAAGATATAATCATCGCCCTTGAATTCAAAAAGCAGATCTTGTGATTTGGCTTTGAGATTAAACATCCTATTTTCTGAAACAAAGTTTAATTTCACAATATATCATAGGCCTGGGCCTAATTAAACTTTTTCCTTTGGAGACGAGACCTTTTATGTTAGAATACGACCACAATGGAGAAGGAAGTATCCAAAGCTTCACATTTTTCAGATTTTTTATCCCCCACTCAAGTCGTAAATGATCTCAAGGCTTCGACAAAAATCCAGGCTTTAGAAGAACTCCTCACCGTCCTTGAGAAAAAAAAACTGATCGAAAATAGAAAACCCATCCTTACCCGGATCATTGACAGAGAGCGGTTGGATTCCACTGCCATTGGGCATGGAGTGGCTCTCCCTCACGCCCGTGTGAACACAGGGGGGGACATAACCGTTGTGGTGGGGAGATCCAAGAAAGGGATCGACTTCGACGCCATCGATAATAACAAAGTGCACATTATAATTCTTGTGATATGGAATCCAGCGATCCCCGGACTTTTTAACCACCTCTTTGCGGGCCTTGCGCAGTTTCTGAGCAGAGATGCATTCCGGAAAAGGCTTTTTAATGCGGCAAACAGAGCTGATCTCTATAAGATTCTTTCTGAAATTGTATTGCATTTTCCGCAGCCCGAAGACAAAATCATCAGCCGCGCCAGCCTCCTTCTCAAGCTCCAGAAAATCGAACAACAAAAGAAAAAAGCGCGAAAAGAAAAACTCAAAGAGCTGAAACAGCAAGCCAAATTCATAAGAGAAGAACTGGATGCGTCCCTTTTGGCCAGATACGACAGACTCATGGAACGATATGGTTTTGCTGTGGCTGAACTGGAGGATGGAGCCTGCCAGGGGTGTTACATCAATGTGGCCACAGGAATGAGCTCAGCTATCGAAGGCAGCAATGATATCTACGTCTGTGAGAACTGCGGAAAATTTCTCATTGCAAAAAAAAAGAAAGTATCCGCCTAATACAAAAACTTATTTATCTGAAATTCCTCACTTCTTTTGCAGCGTTTCTTTAACGAGATTTACGGGCTTTAAAAGTCTGTGTACAGGATAGGCACCGAGACCCCTCCCCCATTGGGATGCCAAGTATCGGTCGAAAAAGTTCCAGACGAGAAGACCATCGTCACTTTCGGGCTCCAAGAGATACGCCGCAACATTGGCCAGCGGTTGAGCCATTCCCACAAATAGGGTTCCAGCTGGGAATTCCTTCTCTTCGACAACATATTCACCGGTCACTGTATTCATGTAGTGACCCTGGTAGAGCCGCGTGTTTGCTTTTATCTCTTTTATTTGGAAGGTTTCCACCTCAAGCATCCGAGGTTCAAGGAGCTTTTCCACTGTGATTCCATGAAGAAGAAGTTTTTCCAAAATGACAGAGTCATGGAGGGGGATGAGGTAGCCTGAGGGCAACTGGATGCTTTCTGTCGGAACAAAGTCAGCAAAATAGGGAACAGTGTAAGTCTTTTTTGTATCTGTTCTCTTGACTGTTGGGCGGCCGCCCTCTCTGGGGATAACCTCCATCTCCCAGCTGCGGATGGTGACGGGTTTTTCCAGCATTTTTGTTTCAAAACTCGTCCCGAATGTCGCATCCGGGGACGGATTCATGCCTCTTTTGACAGTGTTTTTATCGGCCTCCATCAGGAGATGAGTAATTTCATCTTTACTGACGGCACAGTAATCGAGAATGGAGCGGAGGAAATTGTAACACCCAAAAACTCTTGTTTTAAAATCGGCATGTGAATAATTTTCATCGAGAATGGAAAGCCTGTTTCTCAACCCCACATAGTTGGTCACATAGCGGGGCAGGTGGCTGAATGTCCGCCATCCTTCTTCCGGATTGCTGCGGTTTGTAAAATTTCCGTAGGGAATGGCTAGAGTGTTGTATTTTTCTTGAATATTTTGGGAAATCCAAGGCATCATCTTATCCTTCATGTAGTTGATGATCGAGAGATCCCCATTCTGATTGAGCGGCCAGGAATAGGTGACAGGCTCTTCATGGTAGGAGCCATTCGTGGTGTGAAGATCTACAAGAAGGACCGGATCCCAGCGGTTGAGAACATTGCTCAACAAACCTTGAATCTCCGGGCTCTCTGTTTTTAAACTGTCTCGGTTCAAGTCGAGATTTTGGCCGTTATAGCGGACCCCGACACCTTTCTCCGGTCCATCCTGACCCCGGCGGTTATTCGGATCGATTTTCTCATTCCCATCCGCGTTAAAAATGGGGGCGATAAGGATAACAAGTTTATCGAGATATTGGAGGTTTTTGTCCAGCAAAATATCTCTGGCCAGCATGAGCGAGGCTTCCTTGCCCTCGACTTCTCCGGCGTGAATATTGCCCTGGAAGTAAACGACGATTCTTGAGTCAAAATTTAAGGCTGAAGGCGAAGATGGAGGGGGATTTCCTAAAACCAGAAGAGGAACTTCGCGTCCCTCCGGGCTTACACATAACGTTTCTACCCGGACTAGAGGACTTAAACTTTGAAGTTTTTTGATAAAGGTCATAACTTCGGCATATCTAGATGTCGTCGTGAATTCACTGGATTCGGCTGTTGTCAGCAGTTTTTCTTCTGCCATGGATTGGGGGAGGCCAACGATTGTTATAAGCAAAGCCATGGTCAGAGCAAGAAATACCATTCTTGTGGTGTTTGTCATGATTGTTTTCCTTTTAAAAGGTCTCTCAAAAAAAAAGAGTCTATCTGAAATTTTTGTTTCAGTCAATTTTTTCTTGTCGTCCTTGCTCACGGAGGGCACCTTGACTATAATAAAAATAGAGGGGCCAAACCAAGAAAAATCCATGAGCACATCAGGAGTCAGCAAGAAAAAAGAAGATGCCCTGCATCAGAAAATGGAGGAACTTGAGATATATGAAAAGGATATCGAAGAAAAGTTTGTTCGTTCCGGCGGAAAAGGCGGACAAAATGTCAATAAAGTGGCCACCTGTGTCTATCTCAAGCATATTCCTACTAAGATAGAAGTCAAATGCCAGCAGGAACGGACGCAGGCTCTAAACAGGTATTTAGCAAGAAGGATTTTAGCGGACAAGATAGAAGTCCAAATTCTCGGCAGGGAAAGTGAGGAGCAGCAGCGCATCGAAAAAATCCGAAGGCAGAAACGAAAACGCTCGAAAAGGGCCAAACTCAAGATACTTGAAGAGAAAAAGAAGCAATCTCAGAAAAAAGAAAATCGGGACTTCCGGGCAGATAAGGAATTGGATAAGTATTGAAACCTAAAAAAAATATTGGTGTCACGTGGCCAGATTTATAAGGGCATGTAGCAGAAGATTTGCGGCTTTTTCTAGATCTTCCCATTGGATGTTTTCCTCAGGTGAGTGACTGATTCCATCCTCACATGGGATAAAAATCATTCCAGAATCAATGATTTCAGCTAAAATCTGTGCATCATGACCAGCCCCGCTGGGGAGAGTCATGTTCGGATAATCCAGTTTTCCGCACTCATCTCTGAGTAAAGCAGTGATCCGATCTGCCACCGGTGTGGGGTCTGTGGTGTCAATGATTTTATATGAAAATTCTAACCCGCGTGTTGCGGCCACTTCTTCCGCCATCTCCAAAAGTGATTTGGCCATGGTCTCAAGAGTGTCTTTGGATGTACTCCGGAAATCAAGAGAAAAATCTGCGCGGCCCGGAACGATGCTGAAGGCTCCAGGAAACACAAAAACTTTTCCGATCGTGACCATACTGCCGTAGTGATGTGTGGCCACGTGTTGAGTGGCTTTAAGGGCAAAATCTGACAATCCCACAAAGGCATCATGGCGAAGTTCGAAGGGTGTCGTGCCTGCATGGCTGGCTTTGCCCAGCAGGGTGCACAACCAGTAATTCTTGCCCGCGATCCGGTCCACGATACCGATAGAGATGTCTTCGGCTTCCAGTACGGGGCCCTGTTCGAGATGGATCTCTAAAAAGGCCTCCAATTCCGGCCGGTCGATGTGGGCGTTCAAAATGGAATCAACTGTGAATTCTGTCCCATTGAGTATTTCTGAAAAAGGAAGGCCAAACTGGGTGACTCCCTCTTCAAGGATCTTTCTATCTAAGCGGCCGATAAACGCACGGCTCCCCAGGAAATCTCCTACGAGGTTTCCTTCTTCATCTGTAAATGATGCCACCTCTAAAGGTTTGGCCACAGGGATGTCTTCTTCTTGGATTCGCCTCAGGCACTCGAGTGCTGAGAGAACCCCGGCCGGGCCGTCAAACTTACCTCCATTGATGACAGAATCGATGTGGGAGCCGGCCATAACCGTTTTTCCCTTTCCGTCAATTCGTCCGAAGATATTTCCTGCTCCGTCCTGGCGGACATTCAATCCGGAACTTTGGAACCTGTCTTTGAGCCACTCTCGGGCTTCAAAATCAGGTTTGCTGAAGGATGGACGACTGACGCCGTTGTCTTTAGTCTGCCCAATTTGAGAGAGTTCAAGGATGTCTTTTTTGAGCCGGTCGATCTGAATCCGTGTATCCATCTCTTCCCTTCCTATTCGATAAGTGCGACCATTTCTTGTACAGCCAGATCTATTCCTACAATTGCCGCCCGTGCCACTATAGAAAAACCGATGCTGAATTCTACAATTTCCGGGAGTCCAGTTATAGGATGAATATTCTTATAATCCAGGCCGTGACCGGCATGAATTTCCAGTCCCTTTTGAAAACCATGTGTAGCTGCTGTTTTTATTTCCTCATAGGCAAGGTCCTGTTCTTCTCCGGGTTTTAAATCCGAGTATTTGCCGGTATTTATCTCGATCAAGTCCACTCCTACTCGTTGGCAAGCATCGATCTGCCCTTTGTCGGGATCGACAAAAATGCTGACGCGGATTCCTCCGTTTTTTAGGTCAAGGATATGTGGGATCAGATGATCTTCGTTCGCCTTCACATCCAATCCCCCTTCGGTCGTCAACTCTTCAGGACGTTCGGGAACGAGTGAGACGACATCGGGTTTTACATCCAAAGCGATGCCCTTCATTTCTTGTGTGGCTGCCATCTCGATATTAAGTTTGGTCTTGATGGCCTCTTTAAGTAAGTGCAGGTCCCGTTCCTTAATGTGACGCCTATCGGTTCTAATATGGCAGACGATGCCTTCTGCACCAGCTATTTCGGATAGAAGTGCCGCTAAAAGGGGTTCGGGTTCAGAGCTTTTTCTAGCCTCTCTTAAGGTTGCAAAATGATCGATATTGACGGCAAGTCTCATTTGTCTCCTCCCGTTTTATCCTAGATATTTTGAGATAACTGCGGCCATATTTTCTGCTTCAGCCCGGATTTGACTTTCTTCCTTTCCCTCGATCATTATGCGTGCGAGTGGTTCTGTCCCTGAATAACGGAGGTCAAGACGGCCTTTATTTCCCAGACTGTCTTTTATCCGGTCCATGGTGTCGAGGATCTCGGGGTAAAGGTTGAAATCTTCCTTTTTTGCCACCTTGACATTCAACAGGATCTGCGGACTTTCTTTAAAACCCGAGACGAGCCGAGAAAGTGCAGCGTTTTTTGTCACCATGACTTCACAGATTTTCAGGCTGGTCAAAATGCCGTCGCCACTCGGGCATTCATCGAGAAAGATGGTGTGCCCGGACTGCTCTCCGCCGAGGTTTGCGTTCAGTACGACCATTTGTTCCCGGACATATTTATCTCCAACTTGAGTTCTGACGAGTTTAATGTCCATTTTCTCCAGAGCTGTTTCGAGTCCGATGTTGCTCATTGTGGTTGCGACAACGGTATCCGCTTTTAAGCGGCCAAATTCTTTGAGGAATTTGGAACAGACAAACAGCGTGTGGTCACCATTAAGGATAGTCCCTTTTTCATCGACACAGAGAGCCCTGTCTGCATCCCCATCATAGGCCACGCCCATATCCGCCCCAAAATCTTTGACCGTTTGAGCGAGAACCTCTGGGTATATGGAGCCGCAGTTAAAATTAATATTTTTTCCGTTGGGAGAGGCATTAATGGGAAAGACTTTGAATCCCAGGTCTGTATATATTTCCGGAGCGAAAAATGAACTGGCTCCGTTTGCACAGTCGAGGACAATTTTATATGGTCTCTGCATCGGAATGTTAAAAAACTGACTCTTGAGAAAATTTTTGTACTCTTTGATTAGTTTCCTATCGGGTGTTGCATCCGCCACCTCTCGAGTGTTGCTGTCAGGGGAAGACCGGATAGCCTCCTCGAGCTTGTTCTCCCAAATATCACTTATTTTTGTTCCTTGAGGAGAAAATATTTTGATCCCATTATCTTGAAAGGGATTGTGTGATGCGGAGATAACAATGCCTGCCGAGAATGTATGTTTGTTCGTCAGATGAGAGACGGCTGGTGTGGGAATAACCCCCAAGGACACCGCTTCTCCTGAGGCCTCCTTAATCCCTTGAAAAAGTGCATCATGGAGCCATATTCCGGATTCCCTGGAATCCCTCCCGATGAGGACCCTGGGAGAAAGCCCTTGGTTATTAAGAAGTGCGATCAATCCTTTTCCGAGTTTGAACACAGAAGAATAATCGAGGGGGAATTGTCCGGCAACTGCGCGTATCCCATCCGTTCCGAAAAGCCGATCCATCTTAATTTGCTTCCTTTTTCGAGATTTCAATCCTGTAAAGTCAATTATAACTAAAATGGATAGGGATTCAAGGAAGAAATACTAATAGGCCCTCTTCCCCTTTTTCTTTTCTGGGATTTCTTCTTCTGGATTTTTTTTCTTCAATGATGAGTCGGACCGTAATGATTGTTTCGAAAGAGGCTACACGAAGAGCAGGGTCGGGGAGGATGAGGTCGGTTTCCATCTCAATGGATCCGGTCAGAGAGGAGAGGTCGATTGGGCTGGTTCTGACTGTGTCGGTGTCTTTCACTTTGCTTTCAGGACCGATGATTAACACCTCGTTTGGGATGACATCTACACTGACAAGCTCCAGGTTTTCCGGTAATTCGCCGACAAGGTCGGGTTTAACTTCCAGTAAAATTTCTCTCGACCTTTCCAGACGCATCCTGACCTGGCTCGGAGAGATCTCTTTAACCTCTGCACCTTGAATAATCCTGTCCAGGATTATCATATCCCGGTTGATAGGGAATTCAGTCTGTTCCACACGGGCCGAACTCAAGTCAAGCCTGGCGCTAATTGTTTCAGGATTAATTTCGCCAATCAACCTGTTGGGCGCTTTGATGGTAACAACAATAGGGGGAGGTCCTTCAATAATTTCCAATCCTGCCGGCCGATTATAAAGCTCCAGATTGACTGTTACTGGTGTATCAAAAGAAAGTTTTTCTTCCGGAATGATTATAAACCAGATTACGAGAGCGAGGAGGAAAGAAAACAGTTTGAGTCCCCAGTTTCTGACAAATATATTTCTGAAAATCTTATTCATTGAACTTCTATTTCAAATAGCTGAGTAAACCCTCCTTAAGTTGGTCCAGTGCAAGACCCTGTTTCAAACTCCCCTTGGTTGCCAGAGAGATGGCTCCTGTTTCTTCTGACACGACGATGACAGCGGCATCCGTTTCCTGGGAGAGTCCTATGGCTGCCAGATGCCGGGTTCGAGTCAAGAAATTTTTCCCCAGGTTGTGAGTGGCGGGGAGAGGAAGGAGACAGCCGGCGGCAAGAATTTTGTTCCCTCTGAGAATTACGGCTCCGTCATGCAGGGGAGAATGAGGGAAAAAGATGCTCACCAAAAGATCTTTCGACACGTCCGCGTCCATATTAGTCCCTCGGTCAGCATAACTTTTAAGAGAGATATTCTTTTCAAGGGCGATCAACGCCCCTATTTTTTTTCGCGACATGGCATCGACGGAGAGGAAAATATCCTCGGCTTTTTCTTTAAAGGCTCTGGCGGCAAGAGGATTTCTGAATGACCGGGACCCGATTGACGTGAGAAATCTTCTTATTTCTGGAGCAAAGAGGATGATGATGGCGATGATCAAATAGTTGATAAACGTGCGTATCAGCCATTGTGTGACATAGAGATTTCCGATCTGGGCCACAAGAAAGAGAATCCCAACGATCCCTAATCCGATGGCCATTTGATAGGCTTTGGTGTCCTTTATCAACCGCAGGAAAGAATAGAGGATAATTGTAACAAGAATGATATCGAGGAGATCGCCGATCGTGGCGCGAGTGAGGGCGTCGATAATGTTAGAAAACATAACGCTGATTTTCCCCTATGTCGTTTATAGATATTTCGTCCAGTTTTTTTTCGTTGAGGATCGCATCTGCGACAAGAATTGCCTTTTTCGTGGCTGCCACGTCATGCACTCTGACTAAATGAGCCCCATGTGATACACTCAGGACGGCAGCAGATAGGCTTCCCTCCAATCTATCCTGGGGGGATTGATCCACAATTCTACCAATAAAGGACTTGCGCGACAGACCCACAAGAAGGGGGCGTCCCAAATCTTCAAAGTAAAAAAGATTTTGGATTAAACTGACGTTATCCTTAAATTTTTTTCCGAATCCGATTCCAGGATCGATGATGATTCTTTCTCTCTTTATCCCAGACGAGACAGCTGTGTCTATTCTCTCTTGAAAAAAAGATTTAACTTCTGCCAGGAGATTCTCATAGAAGGGATTCTCCTGCATTGTTTTGGGCTTCCCCTTCATATGCATCAGGATGACAGGAGCCTCTCTTTCGGCAGCCAGCGGCAGCATATCGGCATCGAACCGGAGTGAACTGATGTCGTTTATGATATCGGCCCCGGCATCAAGAGCTCTGCGTGCCACCTCTGCTTTTGTGGTGTCGACAGAGAGAATGATATCTGTGTGTTCTCGCAATTCGGATAAAACCGGCAAAATGCGGCGCAACTCCTCCTCAACAGGTATGCTGTTAGATCCTGGCCTGGAGCTTTCACCCCCAACATCGAGGATATTTACGCCTTCCTTGACCAAATCTAATCCATGTTTAACGGCTTCATCTCGGCTAAAATGGAGGTTTCCGTCAGAGAAGGAATCAGGAGTCACATTGAGGATACCCATAATCCAAGTCTGTTGGCCAAGAGTAAAATCCTGCCCTTTAACCTGAAGAGTAACCTTGTTTCTCAATTTTATGCTTTTGCTGACGCCGGTTTGGCGGTTCGTTTTTCTCCCTTCGAAGTTCTTTTGGACTTTGTTTGTGGTTCTTTTTGTTTTCGAGTTGCGGTGTTGTTTTTCGGCAGTCTTTTCCCTTCGAGGATGGCGTTGATTTCCCTGGAATCCAGAATCTCTCTTTCCAGAAGGGCTTCTGCTATTCTAATTAGCTTGGTTTTATTGTTTTTTAAGATTTCTTGGGCCCTGAGATAATTGCGGTTGATGATGTTTTTGACTTCTTCGTCGATGAGCTCTGCTGTTTTCTCACTGAAGTTTTTGTGCATAGCCAGGTCCTTTCCAAGGAAGACCAAATCATCTCGTTCTCCGAATGTGAGCGGACCGAGATCGGACATCCCGTACTGACAAACCATTTTTCGGGCGATATCCGTGGCCCTTTCAAAGTCACTGGCTGCTCCTGTTGTCGTCTTGTCGAGAAAAAGAATTTCTGCCACACGTCCGGCTAGCAAAACAGCCAACTGAGCTTCTAAATATTTCTTGGAATGGGTGTACCGGTCATCGATGGGGAGCTGCTGTGTAAGTCCAAGGGCCAGGCCGCGGGGAATGATGGTGACCTTATGGATGGGATCGGCTTCTGGAAGAAGAGCAGCGGCGAGGGCATGCCCGGCTTCATGAAAGGCCGTGCTTTTTTTCTCTTCGTCGCTGATGATCATGCTTTTTCTTTCCACGCCCATCAGAACTTTATCCTTGGACGATTCGAAATCCAGCATGGAGACAGTGTCCTGTCCGTGGCGGGCTGCCAGGAGAGCCGCTTCGTTAACCAGGTTTGCTAAATCGGCACCTGAAAAGCCAGGTGTGGACCGGGCCAAAACTTCGAGGTTGACGTTTTTTGCCAGAGGGATATTTCGAACATGAACTCTCATAATCTCTTCACGCCCTTTAAGATCAGGCATATTGACGACTATCCTGCGGTCGAATCGGCCGGGTCGTAGAAGGGCGCTGTCCAGAATATCAGGCCTGTTAGTGGCGGCAATGAGTATTATCCCCTCATTGGAATCAAACCCATCCATTTCGACGAGAAGCTGGTTAAGTGTTTGTTCTCTTTCGTCATGGCCCCCACCCAAGCCGGCTCCTCTCTGCCTGCCAACGGCGTCGATTTCATCGATGAAGATAAGGCATGGGGCATGTTTTTTTCCCTGGTCGAACAAATCTCGAACACGGGAAGCCCCGACGCCAACAAACATCTCTACAAAATCGGAACCACTGATAGAAAAAAATGGGACATCGGCTTCTCCAGCGACGGCTCGAGCAAGAAGTGTTTTTCCAGTACCGGGAGCGCCAACGAGGATAACACCCTTGGGGATGCGGCCTCCGAGTTTTTGAAATCTCTGAGGATCCTTTAGAAATTCAATGATCTCCTGAAGTTCTTCTTTGGCTTCCTTGACTCCCGCCACGTCCTTGAATGTTGCCTTCTTCTGGACAGCAGAAAATAATTTTGCTCGGCTTTTGCCGAAAGAAAGGGCTTTGTTCCCTCCAGACTGCATCTGGCGCATAAAAAAGACCCAAAAGAGGATCAGGATGAGAATCGGGAACCAGGTGAAAAGATAGGAGTACCAAGGGTTGCGGGATGTGTCATTGACTTTGATAATCACATTGTTTTCTCGAAGTATAGTGACAAGGCCGTCGAACTTTTCTGTTGAAACGGTCTTAAATTCTGATCCATCCGCGTATATGCCAGTGATCTGGTTTCCTGTTATCTCCACTTCTGTAACAAGCCCGTCTTCGACCTCGTTGAGGAAATTGCTGAAATCTACGTCCTTTTTAAGGGCGTTAGGTGATTGAAGAACGCTCCAGAGAATGATGATAATGATTCCGGCTGCGATCCAAAAAAGTATGTTTCTGTATGAGGTGATCTGTTTTTTTTGATTGGACATTATGAGTTCCTTTTTTAAGACTTCATTTTAGCATGTTTTGCCTGAATTGTTAATAAAACATTTCGGATTTGTCGGGATTAAAAGGGAAAATGAGAACCTTCAGGGCATTTTTATCTTCCAATAGTAATACGAATGGCCTGCACATTTATTCAATGAACTTGACTGCAAATGTGGGTTTCTAGTAAAATGACTTCACTCAGGTGGGGCTGTAGCTCAGCTGGGAGAGTGCTTGACTGGCAGTCAAGAGGTCGTGGGTTCGATCCCCATCAGCTCCACCATTTTTTTGCCTTCAAATCCCTTTTTACTCCAAGCCTGAGCGAATTCATTTTGGGTCGATGAGTCCTCATTCAAAAAGCTTGCCACTTTGTCATATTAAGCACATAATCTGTTAAAATCGTATTAAAATAGTGGAGGAGGGTGAGTTCATGGAGTTACTTTATATTGCCGGCATAATTATGATGGTCGCAATAGTTTTAAAAATTGGATTTGTTGTTTATAAAAATTTTATACAAGAAAAAAAAGACCATAACGATAAAAATCTTGATTTATAGGCCGGTCTTCAACTCTTTATTATTCAGAATTTTGATTTGACAAGCTGCATGAGGGCATCCAATTTCATTTTTTCTTCTTCAGAGAGGGATTGGTAATAATCTGACTTGTAAGCGTTAAGATAGACGAGCGACTCTTTCATTTTGCCCTCGGAAAAATAGACCAGACCTAAATAATAATTCGTTCGTCCGGCTTTGGGATTTATCTCCAGG
>CAZLLG010000018.1:0-10459 GCA_964560275.1 uncultured Eubacteriales bacterium
TTGTAGTGGGATTTCCGTTTACCATTGTACTAGGAATTCAGCTTACCATTTCCACGCTTATCAAATGTGCTTCGTTTAGTCAGACTGATTGAATAAATCCCCTTATGGTTAATCGACTGGGAAGGCTCAAGAATTACCCCAATATTTCCTGACTGAAGATTTGGAGTTAGATAAAAAGATCACTCGTACCGCAGGCTGTCGACTGGATTGGTAAGAGCCGCCTTGACCACCTGGGAACTCACCGTCAACGCCGCAATAGCCAGGGCAGCCAGGCCGCTGATAAAAAATATCCATACAGACAGGGAGGCCCTAAAGGCAAATCCCTGGAGCCAGCGGTTCATGATCCAGTAGCCGACAGGCCAGGCAATCAGGTTGGCAACAATCACCCATTTGACAAACTGGCCTGTTAAAATCCACATGATATTGGGAATCGATGCGCCCAGAATCTTCCGGACGCCGATCTCCTTGGTCCTCTGTTCGGCGACAAAAGCAGCCAGGCCGAAAAGCCCAAGGCATGCGATAAAGATGGCCAGGAATGAGAAGATGGTGACGATCTTTCCGGCCTGATTGTCGTTCTGGTAGAGGGCATTGACCCTCTCATCCAGGAAGGAAAATTCAAAAGGCAGGCCGCCCGAAATGGAATTCCAGGTTTTCCTGAGTTGGGCCAGAAGGTCAGTGGTTATGGCAGATCCGGTTTTTACCAGTAGAAAAGGCAGGCTGGTGGAGTCGGTAACCTCGGGAAGTATATAACCCATGGGCCGGACATTTCTGTGAAGTGATTCAAAATGGAAATTGTCGATGACACCGATGATGGTTATATCCTTCTGTGTCCACCAAATCCTCAGTTTTTTATTGATGGGATCGGGAATCCCGAAATATTCGGCGGCTTTTTTGTTGATGACCACAGCGTCTTTATCGGATGGAAAATCCTTGGACATAAACCGGCCTTCGATCATCCCTATGTTGAGAGTCTCTGCAAAATCCTGATTGCAGGTCATAAAATTCATATTCAGCGGACGCTCCCGGGGGACACCTTCCACCCCGATGCCCCAGTTAGGGGTTCCCCATCCCGGAATCGACCTGGACGACGACACGCCGACAACATTGGACTGCTGTTTCAACTGGTCCCTAAAAGTGTTCAGCCGTTCTTCCAGGGTGTCGGCGTTGTGGATAACAACGACATGTTCCTTGTCAAAGCCTAAGTTTTGGTTCTTGATGTAGTTGAGCTGTCGAAAGATGACCAGGGTGCCGATAATGAGCAGGATGGACATGGAAAACTGGAAGACAACAAGGCCGTTGCGCAAAAAGAGGGATCCCTTTCTTCTTCCCGTAAAAGAGGAGCCTTTTAGCACATCGGTCAATTTGAACGAGGAGAGGAAAAGGGCAGGATAGAGACCGGCCAGAAAACCCACTGCCAAGGCCAAGCCCACCAACCCGGGGATAACAAAAGGATTTCCGAGATAGGATAGCCCCAACGTTTTACCGGTCATGTTTTGATAAAGAGGAAGAGCGGCCTGGATAAGGATCACAGCCAGGACCAGAGAAATCAGGCTTATCAAGACGGATTCTCCTAAAAACTGCCTGATGATCTGTTTTCGTTGAGAACCTACAACCTTGCGGAGGCCGACTTCTTTGGCCCTCCGGGCAGACCGGGCTGTGGCCAGGTTGACAAAATTGATGCCCGCAATCAAAAGCAGCAGGACCGCCACCACACTGAACAGCCGGATATAGGCGATGCTGCCATTGGGCTGGTTGCCTGTGACCAGGTCGGAATGAAGGTGGATTTTTGAAAGAGGTTCCAGAGTCCAGATCCACGGGATGTGTTCCCTGCCACCTTCGAAATAAACCCTGTCGATCTCGACAAGCTTCTCTTCCATGAGGGTTTGGGTCACTCCTTCCTGAAGAGTGACATAGGTGGTGTAGTTGTTGTTGGTCCACCCAAGACTGGGCTCGGGAAATATGGTTTTCATGGAGATGAGCATTTCGAACCGGAAGTGGGAGTTCTGGGGTATATTTTGTATAACTCCAGTGACCTTAAGAGATTGTGTTCGACCTCCGGCCAGTATCTCGATCGTTTTCTCCATCGGATCAGCATCTTGAAAAAATTTGGCGGCCAGGGCTTGGGAGAGAACAACGGTATTGGGATCCCGGAGTGAGGATTCCGGCTCGCCTTTAATCAGGGGAAACGTAAACACATCAAAAACAGATGATTCGGCACAGAACACATCGGATTCCTTGACGGCCTGGTCTTTGTACCTGACGATGACATCCCCGATAGGACCGGTGACTTGAGTGATGTACTTGACCTGAGGGTATTTATCCCTGATAGTCTGGGCCAGAATCCAAGGGGTTCCGAGCTGGTGGATGCGGGAGTCTCCCTTGTTCGACCAGTCGGCGGTAAGTCGAAAGGTCTGTTCTGCGTTTTCGTGGAACCGGTCATAGCTTAATTCATCAGTAATGTAGAGGAAGATCAGTACGCTGGCTGCGATGCCCACAGCCAGACCCAAAATATTTATAAAGGCATAACCCTTTTGTTTGCGCAGATTTCTCAAGGCCACTTTCAGATAGTTTTTAATCATTCTTTCCCCCTGCAGAAACACATTTAAAATCCATATAGAGTCTTCTTATATGTATATAGACGAGATAAGGAGTCTAACGGTTGTCTTTTTGCTCTCTTTTTTTCTTTTCCTAATGTTTGTGATATATAAATCAAAAAGGAGGAAAAAATGGCATCGATTATGAACCGCCGTCAGTGGTTAAAGACAAGTACCCTCGCAACAACAGGGCTGCTTGTGAGTTCCAATTTCCCTTCTTGCAGACAGAACGAGACTTCGTCTCCGTTGTCTCCGCAGGAATCAGGGATTATTAAGCTTAACAGCAACGAGAGCCCCTACGGACTATCCGAAGGAGCAAAAAAAGCCATAGTTGATGCGATGGGGGAAAGCCATCTCTATCCTCACCGAAAATATGCCGAGCTCATCGAGGCGATTTCCGAACGTGAAAGGCTAACACCCGATCACATCATCTTAGGTGCCGGGTCTACAGAAGTGATGAATATGCTTATCCGTGCGTACGGGACAGCGGGACCCATTGTGGTATCCGATCCTACGTATTTTGATTTTATCTACTATGCGAAACTGGCTAACTGTGCCTTAGAATATGTCCCCTTAGATGAGTCATTTGCCCATGATCTTAAGTCCGCAGAACAATTCATCACACCACAGACTGCTTTTGTCTATATCTGCAATCCCAACAATCCGACAGGCTCTTTAACAAAAAAAGAAGGACTCCTCTCCTTCTGCAATCAACTTTCCGACGATGTTCTAGTTGTTGTCGATGAAGCCTATCACGATTATGTAGAAGATTCCTCCTATTCCTCCATGATGGACCTTGTCCGTCAGGACAAAAATATCATTGTCACAAGAACGTTTTCCAAGATTTTTGGGATGGCCGGCCTGCGTGTTGGCTACGGAGTGGCTAAGCCTGAAATTATACAGAGATTAAATCGGGTCGAGATGAATTTTGCGTCCATATCTTATCCAAGTTTAAAAGCGGCCGTATCCTGCTACACAGACATGCCCTTTATCCGTTTCGTTCAAGAAAAGAACCGCTCGGCAAAAGCCTATCTCTACACGCAGCTGGAAAATATGGGGTACTCCTACATCCCCTCCCACACTAATTTTGTCCTCTTTGAGGTCCAAAGGCCCGCCAAAGACATGGCCGAAGATTTTAGAGGAAAAAAGATCCTTGTGCGCTCTTTCCAGTTTGGCGAAAAAGAGTGGATCCGGGTCAGCCTAGGTACGCTTAAAGAAATGCAGTCTTTTGTCTCAGCGCTTGCTGAAATTGCCTGACGAGTTTTTGGTTTTTCTTTATGTTTTTTTTGTGTGTTTAATCACAACCAGGGTGATGTCGTCATTTTGAGGAGCCCCGGCCGTAAAATCCGAAATGGCTTTAAGGATGGCCGATTGTATTTCCCGGGCCGATTTATCTAAATTCTTTTTTATGACCTTGATCAGCCGCGCTTCTTCAAAGTGTTTCTCTTCTTCCTTTTTTGCAACCTCTCTAAGGGCTTCTGTTACCCCATCGGTGTAGAGCACAAGCACATCTCCCGGAACTATTTTGGACGTGTGCTGTTTGTATGTCTGATCGGCCAGGAATCCTATAATAAGCCCATTGGCCTTGAGCCTTTTGTAATGTCCGTCCTCTTGAAAGTGAAGGGGTGGATTGTGCCCGGCATTTGTGGATATGAAGGTAGATGACGCGCGGTCTAAAACTCCGTAAAAAAATGTGGCAAACATATTGATATCGGTGGACCGGACAAGAAGGTCGTTCATGCGGGCAATGACAGATGCGATTTCACCGGGCCCGACAGCCTGCCCATGCAGGCCGGCTTGAAGATTGGCCATCAGAAGGGCGGCAGGGATTCCCTTCCCGCACACGTCGCCAATCGCAATCCCCAGATGCCCGGATGCCAGATCTATGAAATCAAAATAGTCCCCGCCAACCTGAAGACTGGGAATGTTTGTTCCCGTGATCTCAAATCCCGGAATTTGGGGCATTTCATCGGGCAGGAGTTTTTCTTGAATGTCCCGGGCTGTCTTTAATTCCCGTTCCAGCTGCTCCCGTTCGTGAGCCTCCTCCTGTCCGATCTTTAAGGCTGCGGTCATCTTGTTAAAAGAGACCGCCAAATCACCCAGTTCATCCTCGTTGGGAATTTCGATATAGGCATCGAGGTCGCCCTTGGCCACACGCCGCGTGCCCTTCTGAAGGGACCGGACAGCAGAAGTGATTCCCCCGGTAATCCGGACACCAAAGTACAGGGCAAAAACTTCTAGCACAATAAGCATAAACGCCATAAAAAGGAGGCCCACAACGATCACCAAGCTCAATGGATTTCTCTCTGAAATCAAACCCAACATAAAACTCTTCACGCTTCCCTCTGTAAGTAGAAGAATGGAAAAACTCTGAAACTTTCCGGAGGAAAGAGTAATGACATTTAATTCACTCATTCCGGAATAGATTTTTTTCTCCAGAATCGAAGAGTCCTTTTTATCTGAAGAAGTTAGGATTTTATCTCTGTTTTCATATGTTCCGGAAATTTCTTTTTTCTCCATCACCGATCTCTCTGTTTTTATACCTACAACTTTCTCCCTACCCATAACTTGAAAGGTGATCGGATTCGTAAGCGAAAGCTTGACATCGCTGTGGAGAATATTGGCCATCCGGTTCATCATGGTTTCATCGACGATTCCGCCTGTAAGACGCAGGTTTTTATCTTCTCCGCTGCTGTAATCCAGGAGCCAGAGTTCTGAGTCGATCCAAAAATATTTAGCGCTCCCAAATGCCGCCCATTCTGAAGCAAACGCCCTTTCAGCCTCGATGGCCTGGAGAA
This sequence comes from uncultured Eubacteriales bacterium, assembly GCA_964560275.1. Classification (GTDB taxonomy): domain Bacteria; phylum Acidobacteriota; class Aminicenantia; order Aminicenantales; family Aminicenantaceae; genus JAUWVG01. The sequence continues at coordinate 5,393 of CAZLLG010000018.1, forward strand.
ATTCCGGCAGCCAGACGGGTTTATCACCCGTTTCAAGGATTTCACTTCCCTTTTTTTCATAGGTAAACGATGTACTGGAGAGCACATGGATAAAATTATCATCCTGGGCGGCAATTTCCGCCCAATCGTAGAACAGAGCCTGTGCGCGGGTGGCCCGGCTTAAACCCAATGTGCTGTAAATGATGAGAATGCCCATCGCTACAACCAGTAAAACAGGAACCACTGTTATTAAAAAAGAGCTTACGGCCAATTTCGGCCTGATTTTCATAAACTGCAGCCGGATGGCGAAAAAGAGATTAAAAAGACTGAGAAAATAGAAAAGCCGCAGAGACCAAACACTGTACTTGGCCAGATTGATTTCTAGCCGCTTTGTCATTTCATACTCAGGTGCTTCTCCGGTAACGGCATCTGAGATGACCCTTTCAGTTGTGCTTATCTGACCGGTAGGAAAGCCCCAAGTCAGCAGCATAAAAGCAATAAGACCCAACATGAAATAGACGGCCCTCCGGCGGGAGGTTAAGTGCCTGAAGGGTTTATACCTGCGAAAAAGCAGGAAGACAAAAGCTATAGACCCCGAGGCATAGACAAATCCAGGTTCCACTACCGTTAGCACCAGGAAAATAAATCCTATGGCCAAGACAACAGTCCAAAACTTCTTAAACTTTGTCTCAAGCAGCAGCATGCGGATGACATTCGCCCATGTGACAAAGGCAACTAGAGCGACACACCAGATGGCAAAACCAGATGTTGTTCCCATGAGTATCCGCAGCAGCCAGGCAGCAATACTTCCTCCAAGGATGAAAGTGATGAGACGCCAGACAGGATCGTTAAGGGGGGAGATCTTTGTTTTCTTTAATGCAGGAAGACTGAATTTTTCCTGGGATTTTTCGTTCTGTTCTTTATCCTGTTCCCTTTCGGCCATGGTTTGTTCAGTCTATCGCACTTGGCACCCGGCTTCAACAACTGTCTTTTGTGCGAGAATGGCCATGGGTTCGATAAGAGGAACGGAGATGTCTTTATCTTTTAGAACAAGGGGTATTTCTGTACACCCTGCCACAATAGCTTGGGCACCCTTAGAGATCAACTCCCCTGCGGCACGGATGATGTGTTCTTTAGAGGAACCTGAAGTAAATCCCGCCTTTATCCCCTGGGCGCTAAAGATAGCGTCCATCACTATTAGCTGATCTTTGTCCTCAGGGACAATCACGTCAATTTCGGCCTGGCCGTATTTGTTCTGAAAGAGTTTAGAGACAATCGTTCCCGTACTGGCTATAAGCCCCACTTTTTTTAACCCCGGAATATGTTCTTTGGCCCATTCTACAGCCTCATCCACTAAACTTATAAATGGGATATCGACCTGTGCGAGAACTTCAGTCATAAAGTAGTGAGCTGTCACACACGGCATAATGACAAAATCGACACCCGCATCCTTGAGCCTCAACATACCCTCGACAAGAAAAGGCACCGGGCTGGGTCCCTGCCCCAGGATCGCATCAGTTCGTGCCGGGATTTCCGGATTGCTGTTGATAATGATCCGGGGATGGTCCTGGTCTCTTTCCGCTTTGGTGTTTTTGATGATCAAAGAGTACATATAGGCTGTGGCTTCCGGCCCCATTCCGCCTAAAATACCTATCGTTTTTTTCATTAGTAGATATCTATTTTATAAGTTCCTTGAGTTTATCCAGAGGAAGGGCGTCGACCTTAGCTCTGTTTCCCTCCATAGGTTCAGCCTTAAACAGCGAATTTATTATAGCTTCCTCACAGGCTTCAGCTGCAGCCATAAACAATGGGGACATCTGGTGATTCCAGAGAACCGAGGTCTGTCTTGTCTTTTCCTGTGTCCGGTAGGGGATCCGAAGGTCCTTGGCGGTAGAAAAAGCGATGCAGAAATCGCCGCTTCCATTTGAGTAAAATCCCCCCGTCCTTACGATCCCCAAAAGCGCCCGTTTGGCCAGTCTCTTTAGGTTCCGGCTGTCCAGCGGAGCGTCAGTAGCAACAACAACCATACACGATCCTTCAGGCTGATCCTCTTCGGCCTCTCTCATGTAGTGACGGCCCAGCTTTTGGCCCGCAGGGATAGAGCCAATCTGAAGCACACCCCCGAAGTTTGTCTGCACAAGAACGCCCACGGTATAACCGCCCTGTTCTTCACGGAGTTTTCTTGATGATGTGCCGATGCCTCCCTTGTAGCCCAAACATGTTGTCCCTGTACCGGCCCCGACATTTCCTTCTTCGACAGCTCCTTCTGCTGCCTTTTTGATAGCCTTAAAGACATGCTCTTCCTTGACGTGCCTGCCGCGGATATCGTTGAGCCTGCCGTCGTTGGTTTCACCGACAACGATGTTGACCGAGCCCACTCTCTCGTTTCCGGGTAGGCCGAGTATATAGCTGATAAGTGCATTGGCTGCCGTTGGCACACTTATCGTATTGGTCAAAATGATGGGGGTTTCTATAATCCCGAGCTCCTCGATCTGCAGGGCGCCCGTAAGTTTGCCGTATCCATTAGCGACATAGACAGCCCCCGGGACTTTTTCCTGGAATACGTTTCCGCCGTGCGGCAAAATGGCCGTCACTCCAGTCCGCACGTTATCTCCCTGGATAAGGGTTATGTGCCCGACTTTTACACCTTCCACATCGGTGATGGCATTTAATTTTCCGGGTTCAAGAACTCCGGTTTTGATTCCAAACTCTCTCATCCTTGGCCGCTGCTCGGAGGAGAGGCTCGAGAGGCCTAAAACCAGAATACTAAGTAAAACGAGGCTTATTATCTTCATTTTCCCCATCTCCTTTAATAAAAGTGAGAATAAAATGGTAGTTTAACCGTCTAAAAAATGCAACATCATAAGATTAGTGACTTGAGGAATTGATGGCTTAGAAAAAAATATACACCTGGCTCAGTTTGGAGGTATTGACATCAAGAGCGGTTACGACTATATATTTTATGCAAATTAAGGGGATGTTTTACAAAAACGCCACACGACATTTTACTCTGATTCTTCTTGTATTCCTCTTTTATGAATGCCTTTATGATCTGCCAAGTCTATTTCCCTTTCAAAGCTCGACTCGGAACGAAAAACTTTTAATTCAAATGACGGAAGGGGAACGTCAAATCCGGAAAGGTGCATTTGGCCTAGCTATTGAAGACTTTAGACAAAGTTTGGAGATGGCACAAGTGATAGGAGATATTCAAAGAGAGATGGAGTGTCTTAAAAAGCTTGGATTGATTTACTGGAATAGGGGGCAAATGAATGAGTCTTTGTTGAGCTATAAGCAAGCATTGTCCCGCGCCAGAAAAAATAAAGATTTTGATGAAATCAAGGATTGTCAGGCATTTCTCGATATATTTAATTACTATATGGAGGGGAAAGAATATCGTAAGTTAAATGAAAATGAGAAATCCATTATTTCATTTCAAAATGCGATCCAATTGTCCAAGGAGAAGGGAAGCAGAGAACATGAACTCAAATGCTGCAGGCAACTTGGCGTAACATATTTGCGCTTATTCCGTCTTCAAGATTTTTTTAAATTCAATTCACATGCACTGGAATTGGCGAGAGATCTTAATCACAAGAGAGAAGAGGGGACGTGCCTGCTTAATGTGGGGCTTTTTTATCAGAAAACCGAGGACTATTCCAAAGCTCTTTTTCATTATGGAAAGGCATTGGATATAGCTGTGGATCTAAAGAACAAGATCGATGAGTCGGCCTGCTTGAACAACATTGGGATCCTCTACAGGAGAATTGGAAATTTTCCCCGATCCCTGGAATATTTACAAAGAGCTTTGTCGCTAGATACAGAGCTTGAAAATCAGCTTTACGTATCCCAGGAGATGAATAATATTGGTACAACATTTCGGCTCAATAGTGTGCTGACAGGCAATAGGATGTTTATGGAAGAGGCCTTGAATTACTATCTTGAATCTCTGAATATTGCCAGGGATATCCAAGATATAAAAACCGAAATCGAAGTTCTAAACAATATTGGAGTCGTCTATTCAGCACTCAAGAATTTTGATAGAGCGTTAAAATATTTTCGTCTTTCAGTTTCTCTGACAGAGGAATTTCCCTATCTAGAAGCGCGCTGCATGATTTTAAACAATATTGCCAGAGTTTACTTAGAGGTAAGTGCTTTTAAAGAGGCCGAAAAACTCTATAAACAAACCATAGATCTAGGGCTACAACTTGGACGCGGGTACATCCTTTGGGAAGCCTATTATGGATTGGGGTTGTGCTATGAACAGGAGCAGAAAACTATCCAGGCTATGGAGAGCTATACGGCCTCTTTGACGTATGTTGATCGTATAAGGAGCCGTATTTCCTTGGATTCCTTCAAAGCAGGGTTCACTCGTGACAAAATTAAAGTTTATGAATCACTCATTAACCTCTTGTATAGATCAGATCAAGAATCGGAGTTGGGTTTCAATACACAAGAAATCTTTCAAGTCATCGAGCAGTCTAAAGCGAGGGCGTTTCTGGAGAGCTTGGGCGAATCTCGGATTGATCTTATCAAACAGTTGTCCCCGGATTTAGATCAGAAGGAAAGGCGTATTACTTCGGAGATCTCCTTCTGTGTTCAACGGCTTTCAGAACCATATCTTACTCAAGAACAAAGACAAAATTTGAATGAGAAGCTTCATGAGGCTGAAGAAAGATACCTTCTCCTTTTGTCTTGGATCCGGGCAGAAAATCCCAATGTAATGAGTTTAGTTTCTCCAGAACCTATCCCATTGGAACAAGTACAACGCGATCTTCTAGGCAGTGAAACCGCTGTTGTCGAATACTTCCTTGGAGAAAAAGTGTCATATGGAATGGTTATCACTAAAACGCAAGCCAATGTTTTTGCTCTTCCTTCAAGAGATAGTATTGAAGAGTCGTTACGGGCATATCTAAAAACTCTTTGCGATCCACCCAGAGGGAAGTTCATGGGAACACTTGCAGCGAACCGCCTTTATAAAAGCCTCTTTTTACCTGTCGAGAAAACTATAACTCCATCAATAAAACACCTCATCATAGTTCCTGATGGGATCCTCTATTATCTCCCATTTGAAACGCTAAACATTCCAGAGGG
>CAZLLG010000018.1:10469-24065 GCA_964560275.1 uncultured Eubacteriales bacterium
AGTAAGAATAAATACCTTGTCGAACGATTTATAATTTCCTATATGCCATCTTGTTCCTCGTTGTTGTACTTGCTTGAGAGAAATCCATCCAAATTATCATCCCCACGGATTTTGGCCTTTGGTAATCCTATTCTAAACGAGGCAGACTCAAAAAAAGCGACATTTTCCCGACCGCTGTCTTTGATTGAAAATCTGTATATTGACCAAGGATTTGATCTTTCTCCGCTTCCTTTCAGCAGAAAAGAGGCGAGAAATGTGGTGAAGTTTTTCCCTAAAGAAAACAGACGGATCTATTTAGACAATCAGGCTAATGAATCCTTCATTAAAACACTTTCGTTGGAAGATTATCAGGTGATTCATTTTGCTTGCCATGGACTCCTGGACGAATATTTCCCCTTTCGTTCGGCTCTGGTATTGTCTAAAGGAGATAAAGGTGAGGAGGATGGATTTTTACAGGTCAGAGAGATTTACAACTTAAAGATGAATGCGGAACTGATTGTGCTTTCTGCCTGTCAGACAGGAAAGGGAAAAATGGAACGCGGGGAAGGAGTCTTGGGATTGCCGCGAATATTTTTCTACACAGGTGCAAAGTCTGTACTGACATCACTCTGGAGAATTCATGACAAATCGACATCAAAGTTTATGAATTTTTTCTATGAATATTTATTTCAAGGATTTAGTAAAGCCCAAGCTCTCAGGTCGGCCAAATTGAGGATGATGAAAACCAGATATTCTCATCCGCATTACTGGGCATCTTTTGTTCTCAATGGCGATTTTTCGAATTCACTTGTCCCAAAAAAATGAAATATTTTGAATTAAAAAACTTGGAAAGAAAAAATAAATTATTTTTTAATCTGGAATTGTTCAAGAGAAGATTCAACTTTCCTGTCCCCGGGAAAGAATGCTGTAATAAACCAGTAGTAGTTCTTGCCTGAAGAAAGAGACTCCAAGATGTGTCTAGGCAAAAAGATTCTATTTTCGAGAATTTTCTGGCTTTTCCAGATGGGAAGAAGAGTATTATCAAAAAGCTCAAGACTATAGTATTCTGCGTTCTCCAAATTTCTCCAGTGGAATTTGATTGGTGCTTTGATGGTTTTTTTATGCACGGGCTGAATAAGCTTGATATGATCGATATTGGTTCCACGGAATTTTTGTTCTAATCCCTCACTGTTAAATATAAATAGAACCAGACCTACAGCCACTACCAACACAGTCCCGGTCGCAAAAAGAATCCAATTCCATGACTTTTGTAGAAATGGAAAAAGATATCTTTTTCCTTCAGTTCTACTTTTTTCGAAGTCTCCATTTAACAGATTGTCAATTTTCTGAAAAAGCTTCATTTCCTCTCTCTGGATTTCGAGAATTAACTTGAATTCCTCCAAACAAAACCTGCAGTGCGAGATGTGCTCGATCACTCGTTTTTTATTTCTTTTGGAAGTTTGGTTTCGAAGGCACTCTGAGAGGATTTCAGGAGAAGGGCAGTTTTCACGGTTCATTTGCATAGACTCTGCGATATAGGATTGGTAAAGCATGCGCGTTTCTTGGAGATTAATCTTCATACTCGATTCCCTTTTCCTGAAGAATTTTTTTCAGATCATTTAGGCCCCTGTAGAGCAGATTTCTGGTTTTGTGAGGAGTCCAGCTGAGGAATTCTGCTATTTCTTCTAAGGTCATATTTAATAAATATAATTTTACAGCTTTCCTTCTTGAATCTAAGAGCGACTCAACACACTGCCCCAAGATTTTTTTGCTAGCCTTTTCATCGATTTTTTCTTTGTTGTAAGTGCTTCTCCTTTCCGCGATTTTCCTTTGTATTTCTAAAAAGATAACGCTTTCTTCCCTGCGGATCTTTCTTAGATGGTCGATAACAGAAGAATTCACGATCTTTTTAATATAAGACGCATAATTATCAATTTTTTTCTCATCATTCAAGACTTTCCAAATTTTCATCTTAACTTCTTGGAGGATATCGTCCGGATCAATTCCCTTTCTCTGAGGTGAAAATTTCTGAATATGAATGCGAATAAATTGTGAAAATTGCTCAACGATATTTTTAAATTCATCGATTCTTTCTTTGTCGGTGTTCTTGCTCATGAAGGTTACTCAATCCAAAAGGGAATGAATGTTCCCTTATTACTATATAGAGTGTATTCGTACGGAATTTTCTCACTTTTTGCCCATTTATTTCAATGTGTGAGAACTTTACCAATTCCTTTCGTTTTATCTAGTGAACAAAACCAATGCTGAGGAGCTCAGATATTGGGGGAAAAAAGCCCGGAAACACAAATTGTTGGATCCAGCAAAGCGATGGAAGAAGTTTTTCAACTAATCCAAAAAATCGCCCGAAGTGATCAAAATGTTCTCATTTATGGTGAGACAGGGACTGGTAAAAATTTAGCTGCAAAAAAAATTCATGAATTCAGTCCAAGGAACATGCATCCCCTTCTCACTATTAATTGTGCTAATATCCCAGGAGACTTGTTTGAGGCAGAGCTGTATGGGTATGGGAAAGGAGCCTATACAGGGGCAGTTAAGGAAAAACAAGGGCTTTTGGAGACAGCCGGATGTGGTGCGGTGTTTCTCGATGAAATCGGGGAGCTCCCTCTTCGTATCCAAGCAAAACTACTCCAATCGATCGAGAACAAAAAACTGCGCAGGGTCGGAGAAACTCGTTCAAGAAACATTCGAGCCCGTTTTATTTTTGCCACTAATAAAAATTTGCAGGTCGAAGTAATGAAGGGGAAATTTCGGAAAGACTTGTTTTACAGAGTCAATGTAGTCAGTCTATATTTGCCTCCTCTCAAAGAAAGAAGAGGTGACATAAGGTTGCTTGTAGAGTTTTTTCTAAAAAAGAAAATGGATGATATGTATGGGACAAGCCGAATATCATGGGGGGCAATGAAAAAACTGAATGAATATGATTACCCTGGAAATATCAGAGAGCTGGAGAATATTGTAACTCGCGCGGTTTTATTCAAAAATGGAAAAACAATTTTTGCCCACGACATTTCTTTTGATAAAGATTCCTTTCGCAGGGAACATCGGAGCCAGATCACTCAAAAAAGAATTCAGCAAGCTCTTGAGCACAACAGATGGAATAGAACTTTGGCAGCTCGGGAAATCGGAATGAGCCGAAGGCAATTTTATCGTCTGCTGGAAAAATACAAAATGTTGAAGTGAGGAAAAACTGCGGGATAGACATTAGTTATTCTTTGGCTTTTTTTCTAGTCTTGTCAAAATAGACTAGACCGATTTTTTCTTTGGAGAGGTATTCCTTTTGGATGAGATTATCCATCACTGCTTGGACGGTTGTATAAGCTTTTTTATGACTTTTGATATATGCATGCCTGGAGGCTATAATTGAAGCCTATATCGAAGACACGATGACAAAATTAATAAACCTTGTGAGAGAACATGCCCATCACTGGATGTTTGGGCTTGCCATTGTTGCTCTGGCTGCGCTGTTGATGTGGTGGTTTGTTTTTATTCGCGATTCTATCCAGATGGAGCAGTCGTTTAGGGTGCAATACCTTGAGTTGAAGCTAAATTATTTGGCCTTGAGTTTGGGGCTTAAAGAGGAGGTTTCTCCTCCGCTTGGTTTTTATGAGCTGGATGACCGGTTTGAGGTTGGATTCTGTGAAGAGTTTGAAGAGGGCCGGGTGCAGCCTTTAGTTCCCAATTGGCCGGATATGTGTATCAGAATCCGCCCTGAAATTATTGAAATATTCGAGGAGGAATCGAAAAGCCTCAATTTTATGCTGATAGGGGAGTCCGGTTTGCTCGTCCTAATCATTTTTATAGCCAGTGTCTTTCTCTATCGGTTTATTCGGCTGGAACGGCGCACGACGAGAGAAATACAGAAATTTTGGGAGCGTTCCGCCCATGAAATCAAGACACCGATTACGGGGATAAAAGCTTTTCTGCAGAATCTTAAGAGCCAGACATATTCATTGGAGGAATTGACTCCATACGTCGATATGGCGCTTACTCAAGTTGAGAAACAGGAGCAGCGGGCGGAAAATTTGCTTTCCGGATATCAGCTGGATTCGAGACGACAGGATGTCCCTCCGGGAGATGTGGAACTTGTGGCCTTTCTTTTGGAGTATTTTGAGAGATCTGCGCTTCATCTTACGGGTGATGTTGTTCATCTCGATTTAAAAAAGGAAGAAAGTTTTTTTGTTCGAGCGGATGTTTATGGGCTGAGGGTTATTTTAGATAACCTTGTCGATAATGCCATGAAATACTGTTCTCCCGGACTAGAGTTAAAGATTGGACTCAGGCAGGAGAAAAGCAGGATTGTTGTCGTTTTAGCGGACAACGGTCCGGGATTCTCTGATTTGCATAGGCAAAATATTTTTAGCGCTTACAAACACATGGGATCTGAACTTCCCGAGGGAAAACATGGAACGGGCATCGGTCTCTACATATCCCGTCAGCTGGCTTTGAGCATGGGGGGAGATTTACTGGCAGAGAGCGGAGGGCCGGGGAAGGGAGCTCAATTCCTGCTCTATCTCGACTTGGCAAAGACATGAAAAAGAAGATCGCTGTTATCGAAGATGACGATTTGATCCGGAACATGATCAAATTGAACATGGAGAAATTGGGATATGTGGTACAGGATTTCTCTTCGGCTGAGGACGCGCGATCTTTGTCCAATGGGGAACTCTTTGATGTGATCATTTTAGATGTGGTTTTACCCGGGATGTCGGGATTTGAATATCTAGAAGCAATCCGGAATGATGGGAATAATACACCTGTTCTTATGCTCACAGTCCAGGCGAAGGTCAATTCGCGGCTAAAGGCCTTTGACAGAGGGGTTGATGACTATATGGTCAAGCCCTTTAATATGGATGAGCTCTCTGCACGAGTAAAAGTTTTGATCCGGAGAAGCCAGGAAGAAAGGCGTCTTCCTGCCGGTGAATTTCTGGTCATTAATGGTGTTAAGATAAATACTCTCACCCGTGTCTGTGAATGCCCTTCAGGGACAGTTACACTTTCAGAAAAAGAGGTCAATCTTTTGGTCTATCTCTCTAAACATCCCCATGAAGTTCTCTCAAGAGCGGACATCCTCGAGGAAGTCTGGGGAATGGATGTGGCGCCCACTCCCCGGACTATCGACAATTTCATTTTAAAGTTTAGGAGACTTTTCGAAGACAATCCCGAAAAACCCAAGCATTTTATCTCGGTGAGAAGCCTGGGTTACAGGTTCGAAAAATAAAATCTCTTCATCCTTTATCTCCCCTTTTTAGGTTTTGTCATGAGATTGTCATGAAAATTTGATACCAAAACCGATATACCCTATAAATGTACTTTATTTTTAAATTTGGAGGTATCTATGCGTAACATCAAGATGCTGCTGCCGATCCTGCTGACATTTGCCTTGATAGCAGGGAGTCCTTCCCTGTTTTCACAGGAAAAGACACAAAAGGCACAGAAGAAGGAACAAGTAAAGACTGAGAAAAAAGCAGAGAAAGAAAAGAAAGAGGAAAAAATAACCGAAAATACGGTTATTCACAATGAAATCATTGTAACGGCCACACGGCCCGAAGTCTCTGTGTTTGATGCCCCTAAACCTGTTACCGTTCTGGGTGAGACAAAAATCCAGCAGCGGGCGCCCAACAATATTTCTGAACTTCTGCCTGAAACACCGGGTGCGGACATGGTGGGAGTGGGGGCGAATCAAAGCCGACCCGTCATTCGTGGGCTTAGAGGGCAGCGGATTCTTCTTCTTTCGGATGGAATCCGTTTGAGCAATTCGCGGAGAACGCAGTCCTTTGGGGAGATCCCAGGACTTGTCGATGTCTCAGGCATGGAGCGGGTGGAAATCGTCCGCGGGCCGGCTTCTGTTCTGTATGGATCAGAGGCGATCGGTGGAGTCATCAATATGATCTCCAGTTTTCCCGAATTTCAATTGGATAAGACTCATGTGTCAGGGAATCTGGGATACCGCTACAGCTCTGCCGACAGCCAGAACAAAGGGTTTGTCAATTTTAACGGCAATATCCGGAATTTTGGCTTTATGCTCAGCGGATCCTACCGCAATTCCAAAGATTACACGGCACCGGCCGGTGACTTTGGAAATATCTCTCTTTCGGACAGCACCCCTGTCATCAATACGGGAGTTGAGGATTTTAACCTGAACTTCTTTGCCAGCTACAGATTTTCCGAATCCAATGAAGTCTCCCTAAGATATGAAAATTACGATGCCCGGGATGCGGGCTTTGGTTATGTCGATCCCGCGCTGTATTCACCCCATGATCCGGCAATAAAATTGACCTATCCCGATCATAAACTGAAAAAGTTTTCTCTTAAATACGAAAACAGGGCCGCGAATTTTGTGTTTGCGGACCGGATCAGTTTTATTGGCTATCAAATGACAAACGCACGCACCTTTGACACAGACATAGACATCATCTTCTTTCCCGGAGCCGGTATCAATATCAATTCCAGCAATTACACAGATGTCCAGACTCTCGGCTCACGACTGGAACTGACAAAGGTTCTCTTTAAGAAACACGTTTTCACCTACGGATTGGAGTTTTTTCAGGACAATTCCACCAACACAGATGTCAACACACAGACGATGTTTGGTTTTGGGCCTCCCATGGTGTTTGTCGACAACATCCCAAAGGTCCCCAATGCTCAGTTCCAGAGTTTTGGTGTATTTGCGCAGGACAATATCTCTCTTTTTCCAAGGTCGACCCTTATTCTTGGGATGAGATACCAGAATGTCCGGGCCAAAACCAGAGCGACCGAGGGTGTGACCGATCCGCTGTTCAACAGCCAGGATGGAACGTTTGTAGGGGCTGCCAACTTCATCTATGGAATTACGGAAAATCTGAATGTTCTTTTTTCCGTTGGGCGGGGTTTCCGCTCTCCCAATCTCCCCGAGCGTTTTTACCATGGTGTGACACCCGATGGAGCGGGATATCAGGTGAGAAATACGGATCTCACTCCTGAGACAAGCTTGAATTTCGATATCGGCCTCAGGTATAGGGTGGATAATTTTTACATAGAATCGACATACTTCAACAACATGATCCATGACGGGATTCAGATAGCGGCTACAGGTGAAATGTTCGGCCGTATGCCAATGTGGCAGAATGTCAATATCGAAAAACTGAAACTCCAGGGCGCAGAGCTGCTCACACAGTATGCCTTCGATTTCGGCCTGGCATTTGTTGGCAGTTTTTCCTACATGAAATCTGAAAATTTAGAAAATCCCGAACTCATGAATGCGGATACGTATGGATCACGGCTCAATTTTAATATCCGCTATGCAGACCCCAGCGACTTCTTTTGGGTGGAATATCATGTCCGACACAACGGAGACCAGAAACACGTTGATCTTGGAACCAATCCTATCGGAAGCATCATTCCCGGTTTTACCGTCCACGCGTTGAGAGCAGGAATCACACTGCTTAAAAACACACCTTTTCCTCAGCGGGTTGGAGTGGTTGTGGGCAATTTGACCAATACGCTTTATTCTGAGTTTTCGAACGCAAGCTTCTTCCGGCCTGCCCCTAAACGGCATGTCGTCTTGACCTGGTCAGCACAGTTCTGATCCATTATAATCAGGAATAGAGGAGTTTAGAATGGATCCCGTACTGCTTGTGGGAACGCGGATCGTGGTCGTGGCTCTTGTCGCCTACTTGACGGCGGGAGTTCTTATACACAAGAAAAAGACTGCGGCCAACATCGTGCTCTTCTTTCAAAGTTTTGGCCTTTTCTTCGACGTTGCGGCGACGGTCCTGATGATCCTTGGATCGACAAACACACCGTTTTCCGTGCACGGCTTTATAGGCTATTCGTCTCTGGTTGGAATGGTTATTAAGACAATTCTGCTCTGGAAATTCCGGATGCAGAAGGGAAAAGAGTCTCAGGTTTCCAAGGGATTCCAACTGTACTCCAAATTGGCGCTGGCGTGGTGGGTGACGGCTTTTGTCGTAGGAGCCTTGATAGTTTTCCTTAAGTAACATACCGATATATGGGGGGCTTTTTGCCCCCCTTCTCTTTCTTCTTTATTTCTTCCAGACCGCCTTTTTCCCTCAGATCCTAATTATCGATTTTCTATTTTCCCTTAAATCATAAGATTTCTCTATACAGAAGCGAAGCTCTTTAGTATATTGCCTCTTTATTGTACTGAACTGAGTTAAAAAAAGGATTTATAGAATGGAGAGTATCCCTTACATTGGAGAGATTCTATCTTTATTGACGGCTGTATTCTGGGCCGTAGCCGTAATTCTCTTCAAGAAGAGTGGGGAAACGGTCCATCCCATCGGGTTAAATTTATTCAAGAATGCCATGGGTTTTTTGCTCCTTTTAATAACTCTGGGCGTATTCAAAGAAGCCTTTTTTTACCAGTTGCCTCTAATTGACTATGTGCTGCTGATGTTGAGCGGTGCCATTGGAATCGGCATCGGGGATACGCTCCTATTTGCCTGTCTTAATCTGATCGGTGCTGGGCTCACAGCTATCGTGGATTGCCTCTACAGCCCTTTTATAATTATGCTTGCTGTTTTGTTTCTAGGAGAGCGGTTGAGTTTGCTTCAGATTCTCGGTGCCGTGCTTGTCGTTTTGGCGGTTCTGACCGTTTCTTTAATCCGGGGGGGGGCTGATATCGACAGGCGTTATCTTATCCAAGGGATTTTTTTGGGAGTTTTTGCAATGCTGGCTACAGCAGTTGGGGTTGTTTTAGTCAAGCCTCTGCTTAACCGAATTCCCTTTCTTTGGGCCACCGAAGTTCGGCTGTTGGGAGCTATGATCGCGTTAATGCTGATCGCTCTTTTCCATCCTAGGAGAAGGAGAATTCTGTCTTCTATCCTTGAAAAGAAGAGCCGTCTTTACGTTTTAATCGGTTCATTTTTCGGGGCTTATCTGGCCATGCTTGTCTGGCTGGGAGGGATGAAGTTCACCAAGGCTTCTATCGCCTCTGCCTTAAATCAGACCAACAGTATTTTTATAGTCATTCTGGCTGCGGTTTGGTTAAAAGAGCCCTTAAACGCCAGGCGTATCCTTGGCATCATCATTGCCTTTCTCGGTGTGATTCTCGTGTCCTTCGGCTGATTGACCTGTCCTGTTCAATATTTATTCCGCCCCCTTAACAGGTCTCTCTTCGATGAGAGAGGCGATGGCTTCAAATGCATTGTGGCCAAGGAGGAACAGCCAGCCAAAGATAAGCAAAGCTATGGCTTCGATTGATTTGTCTATGCTTTCTTCCAGTGGATATCTTCCAAGTAAAAGAAAGCCTAGTGCAGTAACTAGACGAAGTATGCCTAACACGATTGAAAGTCTTCCGATCATCTCAAACCAGTATGCCCCCCTTCTTATACTCTTCAATCTGCCTTTAAGTGATTTTTCTTTGATTTTACTCATTTGAATCTCCTGGTGCAGTTAAATGATTAACTTTCTTATTTCCTAGAAGGATCAAGATCAAATTATTTAATGTAGCGCTGATAAACGGTGAAGGCAAAAGTAATTATGAGAATTGCGACCAATAAATATTCAAAAGTCTTTATATTTTTTTGACCAATTCTTGTTATCAAACGTTCCTTGAATGCATCAAACATAAAGTACAAACCAATAAAAACAGTAAAAAAAAAGAAATCTGCCTTGTCTATGAAAAAATCTGCTGCACCAATAATTAAAAAGCATATACCGAGAATTAATGAATTTATTTTCATGGGAATTCGAAATTCTTTCTTTGGGGATCTGTAATTTTCCATAAGAACCTCCGGAATATGGGTTATATGGCTTGAGTCTCTTATATTTCAGCTATAAGGATTTGTCAAATATCGGGGTGAGAGAAGAAAGAAGATTAATATCTTGACTGATAAGGCCTTCAGGATCTTAGATATTTCCTTTTTTATAAAACAAATCGCTTGACAGGGAAAAATGATTAGTTTTACAATGTAAGAAAAATGATTATTTAGGAAGTTATCAAATGAAATTTCTTTCCCGATCAGAAGAATTTATACTCATGGCTATGCTCAAGCTCCGGGACAATGCCTATGTCATCACCATTCAATCGGAATTGAACACGATGACTGGTGAAACCTGGTCCTTAGGCGCTCTTTTTGTAACCCTAGAGAGAATGGCGAAAAAGGGCTATATTCAGTCCCATCTTTCCAAACCCACACCCGAGAGGGGAGGAAGAAGAAAGAGGATTTACCGGTTGATGCCGTCCGCCATTGACGCTCTCAATAAAGCCAGAAAGCTGCACACATCCATCTGGCAGAATATTTCTGAGCTCTCAAAGGAGGACATCGTATGAAGTCCTCTCGATCGCATCGTAATCAACTGCGTCCCCCTCGACTGGCGGAATGGGTGTTCCGTCGAATATTTCCTGATGGAGATATGCTGACAACGCTAGGTGATCTGGAAGAATTTTTCCAACATGTTGTTGATGAAAGCGGCATTCACAAAGCTCGATTATGGTATTGGGATCAGCTTTTTAGGGCTATGCCTCACCGCCTCCGCGGACTTTTGTTTTTGGACATTCCCATGTTAGTTCTGTCATTAAAGATCATGTGGCGGGGACTCAAAAAAAATAAATTTTTCTCCTTTTTGAACATCTTTGCCCTCACACTAGGATTAACCTGTTTTCTCCTCATTTTTTCCTATGCCAGGTATGAGTTCACTCACGATACATTTCACCCCGATCAAGAGCGAATCTTTCGGATCCGTCTGCAAGATCCTCCAGGAAGCGAACGAAGTCAGTTCTTTTTCCCCATCGCTCCGGCATTGGAGGCTGAAATTCCCGAAATCGAATTGATAACCCAGTGCTGCTATGCCTTTGATCCTTTGGTCAAAGTCGGACAGGAATTGCACAGGATTTCAGGGCTGTTTGCGGATTCGAACTTTCTTGAAGTATTCAGATTTCCATTCCGCCAAAGTGTTGGCAAACCGCTTGCCGAACCTTTTTCAGTCGTGTTGACAGAAATAGCGGCTCAAAGATTTTTTGGAAATCAAGATCCAATGGGAAAAACCCTGTCTTTTATCATTCGTGGGGAGCCCTGTGATTTGACCATCACCGGAATTTTGATGGATCCTCCGAATAATACTCATTTTGAATTTGAACTTCTCATATCTTTCCCGACAACGCAGGCTCTTCCTCAATTCAGCCAACTCATGGAGGCTACCAGATACAGATTTCCTACAAACTATATTAAACTGCACACTAACGCGTCCTTCAACGCCAGCACTGAAAAAATTACAGAGTTTCTGAAAACACACGCCTCTCCAGATACAGGAATCGGTTGCAGCCTCCAGCCGATTAATGATATCCATCTTCGTCCTGACAACAGAGACAACTCTGCCGTTCGATCTATCTATCTCTATATTTTCCTGGGTTTGATCATTCTTTTTATTGCCGGAGTCAACTATGTCAATCTCTCTACGGCTCGATCGACGATCCGTATGCGGGAGATTGGAATCCGAAAGACCTTGGGTGCCCAACGCCGTCAACTTGTGAAGCAGTTTCTGGGTGAAGCAGTCATACTATCCACAATCTCCTTTGCTCTCTCTCTTGTCCTCCTTTGGTTTATCTATCCGGCTTTCAACAGGCTCTTGGATAAGAACATCACACTGGAAACTCTGTTTAGCGGACCGCTTTGGCTGATTACTCTGGGGATCATCCTTTTTGTCGGTATTGGAGCGGGAATCTACCCTGCCCTGTTCCTTTCCTCGTTTCAACCTGTGAAAGTCCTAAAAGGAACGACACAGACAATTGCCGTAACACAATACCGGCCTTCACGAATCCGCAACTCATTGGTTATTGTCCAATTCACCGTATCTGTCGTTCTTTTAATTGTCATGCTTTTCATCCATCAACAGGTACACTTCATCAGAACAATGGAAACGGGATTTGCAAAAGAAAACATCATCGAAGCGTGGATTCCTCAAAATGCTCCTGCCGTAAGGGACAGGCTTCTTACAAATTCGGCTATTCAAGGTGTGACAACAGCGAGTAATGTCATCTCCCTCTCCAACCGCAGCGATTCTGGAGCAGAATCCATGCCTAATTTCGTCCACATTCCTGAAACCGGAAGCCCGTACGAATTTTTTGCCCATCACATCAAATGTGATTCTGCCTTTCTTAACGTATTTCAAATCTCCCTGCTTGAAGGAAGGAATTTTTCAGATAGGGTTAATGAAAGCCATTCGGTCATCGTCAATGAAACCTTTGCCCGCCAGCTCGGACCTGGCAGCCCACTCCTGAAACAGGTGCAAATCAAAGGTGAAGACAGAGATTTGTCAATTGTGGGAATTATCAGGGATTTTCACTTCCAAACCCTTCACCACACCATCAAACCTCTCGCTCTATCTTACACCAGAGAGAATTTCATGACGCTCTATGCCAGAATCGATGGAGAAAACAGTTCCGGTGCGATGGATCTTATCCGGAAAACAACTCGCGAAATCAATCCCGACAGCCTATCCCCGATTGTTTATCTAGATGACCGTTTAATGTCTATTTACAGAGTTGAGCAGAATCAGGGTCAGCTTCTTTTGGTTTTTTCAGTCCTGGCGGTTCTTATAGCCTGTCTAGGGCTTTTTGGCATGGCAGCATTCACCGTAGAACAAAAAACCAGAGAGATCAGTATTCGAAAAGTACTCGGTGCAGGGACAGGCTATCTGTTCCTATCATTGTCCAGAAATTCTATCCTCATAGCTCTAATTGCCATTGCTGCAGGCTGGCCTCTAGGATTTTATTTTGTCAACAGCTGGCTGGCCAACTTCGTTTATCACGTTCCGATCCTTCCCTGGACTTTCTTCCTGACCGGTTTGCTTGTACTTCTGACTGTGCTTTTGACATCCGGAACACAGCTCTTGCGAATTCTTCACATCGATCCAGTCAAAACCTTGAAATACGAATAAGGTTATTCCATTAGGGAATCCGACGGCAAAAGCATATGATTCAGTTTGACATCACTTTTCTCTTATTATACAAGAAGCATTAGAGAGGGAAATGTTAGATCACGTTATCGGGGTGCTTTGCTTTAATGGAGCAAAATATCGAGAAATCGCAAAAGACAAATCCGCAACGATAGAAGCAGGAATAATTATCGCTTTGGCCTTGATCATCGAAGGTTTTATCTCTGGTTTTATTGAAGTCAACAATTTGGCAGGCACTGTGAGTGCAAATATGGTCATGGGGATAAGCAGAGCCGTGGCGGTTCTTGTTTCAGGGCTGATTGCCTGGGTTGTCGCTGCTTGGGTGATAGCCTTTGTCGTAAGATTTCTTGGGGGCGAAACGAATATGGGCGAGATGCTGCGGGTGACCGGTTATGTGGCTGTATTTGGACTTATTTCCTTCCTGAGCTTCTTGGCGCTTCCAATTCCCTCACTTGGCTTCATTGCGGAGATCATATTATTTATTGTTGCTTTTCTGGAATTTTTTGCTTATCTCTTGGGAATCAGCAAAGTCGCTGAGATCTCGGTACACAGGTCATTTTTTGCAGTAATTGTTGCAGCGATTATCAATTTGCCTATTATCATATTATTGACGAGTTTAATTCTGCGTGCGCTTAGAATTTCAGCCGTTTAGGCCAAAAAGACATTCACTGTTGTTTTTAAACCAAAATGCCCGAAAAC
>CAZLLG010000019.1:0-23676 GCA_964560275.1 uncultured Eubacteriales bacterium
TGTCCCCAATTTATTTTTTACAAATCTTTCAAATCTTTAAAGCCAGGCCCCAATTTATTCGTAGCGGAGGGAGATGATTGGATCGAGGTTGGCGGCTTTTTTAGCTGGGAATATTCCGAAAAACAGTCCAATTGAAACCGAAACAGAAAAACCGAGAAAAACAGACCATGTCGTCACTGTTGCCGGGAGAGGTGTAGCGGAATTGATGAGAAAGGCTATTCCAAAGCCAATCAATATTCCCAAAATTCCACCGGTTCCTGTAACAAAAATAGCTTCCATCAAAAATTGTTTCAGAATATCCGATGACCGGGCTCCAATGGCCTTCCGGATGCCGATTTCTCTGGTGCGCTCTTTTACGGAAACAAGCATGATATTCATGACTCCGATTCCACCAACCAGCAGCCCGATAGATGATATCAAAATCATGACCAGATACACGGCTCCGGTTATCTGGTTGTAGAGATCGAGTGCTGAATCCTGTGTGCTGATGCTAAAATCTATGGGCTTACCAAATTCGACATTTCTTCTTTTCCGCATCACATTGATGATTTGCTCCATCGCTTCGGGGAGATATCCCTGCTTGCTTGGTGTTGCGATGAATTCTAAATATGTGAGATCGTATGGGAATACCTTCATCAGCGTTGTCACAGGAATGCCCACGAAGTTATCCTGTGATTGGCCGAATATCGTCCCTCTTTCTTCGAGAACACCAACGACCTTGAATTTGCCCGGTCCGATTCTTATTTCTTTTCCGAGAGCGGATATATGAGGAAAAATAGTTTCTGCCAGTGCAGATCCCAGCACACAGACCTTGGTGCGATGTGTCACATCGGTTTTACTTAAGAATCTTCCTTTTTCTGGGAGATATACAGTTAGGACATGAGGCCACTGCTCATTCATCCCCAAGATAATGGCATCTTGGCTTTCGATATTCTGATACTTAATGGGAATAGATGTAAGCACATCGAGGGGGATCTGTACAGCCACGGAATCGATGAGCGAACATTCTTCCTCAATGGCAAGGGCATCGTCAAATGTAAGATCCTTTCTCTGACGGATTTCTTCAGACAGCTCTCCCATCTGGATACCCTGCTCGAGTTTACTGATGAATATTAAATCTGAACCGATGGATTCCAGTTCGCTCATGACCGACCTGTTGATCCCTTGGACAACGGACACCATAGAGATGACAGTCATGACACCGATCATGATCCCTAGCAGAGTGAGAAATGAACGCATTTTATGAGAGCGAAGAGAATCTA
The DNA here is from genome assembly GCA_964560275.1 of uncultured Eubacteriales bacterium. Taxonomy (GTDB): domain Bacteria; phylum Acidobacteriota; class Aminicenantia; order Aminicenantales; family Aminicenantaceae; genus JAUWVG01. The sequence continues at coordinate 1,263 of CAZLLG010000019.1, forward strand.
GGGCCATCCCTGTGATTTCTTTGACTATCCCGACTCTCATTGTTCAGACCTCACGGCATCGATGGGATTGAGTTTGGACGCTTTGCTTGCCGGATAGATGCCGAAAAAAACGCCTACGGACATTGAGACAAGTATAGCGATAACGATGGAGAGAGGCTCAACTGAAGAGGGAAGTGGTGTTGCGGCTGAGACAAGTGTAGCGATAATGAATCCGAATAGGATTCCTATGATACCACCCACTGTAGATAGAGCGACGGCTTCTATGAGGAATTGAATCAAGATATCTTTTCTCCGTGCACCCACGGCCATCCTGATTCCAATCTCTTTTTTCCGCTCGGTTACCGCCACAAGCATGATATTCATGACCACGATACCTCCCACAACGAGCGCCAGAGAGGCAATGAGGATCATTGCGAAAAAAATGCCGGTTGTCACCGATTTGTAAATCTGGACGAATGTTTCTGAAGTGAGAAAAGCGAAATCATCATTTTCGTTAAATGCCAAATGACGTGATGAACGGAGTATTGTTCTCACTTCTTCCTGGGCCTCGACCATCTGTTCTTGGGAAGATGTGTGGATGTTGATATTGATGCTCTGTCTCGATCCAAAAATTTTGTTGTATGTCGAGATGGCTATCCTGACGAAATTGTCTTGGCTCTGCCCAAAAAAGCTACCTGTCTTTGTTCCGACTCCGATAATGAGGAAATTGTGAGGGCCAATTTTTACCCATTTGCCGAGGGGATCCGAATAGGGGAATAGATTTTCTGCGATATCGGCTCCGATGATGCAGACATAGCGGGTGTGGTCTTCCTCCTCTTTTTGGAATTGCCGTCCTCTGTCTAATTCAATAATCCTACCAATCTTCTGATCTAAATAGGTTATACCGTGGATACTGACTTCTTTTAAAGACTTGCTGCCGTATTTAACGGTCTGTCGAGTTTGGACTGAAGCTCCCACAGCTTCGCAGGATTGGCACTGCTGGCGGATAAGTCTCATGTGATCAAGAGTAAGGTCTTTCCGTTTCATCTGTTCTCTGAGTGATTGGAGGGATAGACTCATAAGGGACATTTTGGAGACAACAAAATCATTAGTCCCAAACTCGGCCAGTTCAGAATAGATAAAATTGTTAAGTCCCTGAATGACGGAAATGACGGCGATGATGGTTAGGACACCGATGATGATTCCGAGCAAAGTCAGTAGAGTTCTCATCTTATTGGCCCACAGCGAACTCATAGCCATGGTGATGGATTCACTCATGTTGACTTTTGCCATTTTTAGTTTTTTTTGTGATCTCCTGAATTCATTATATAAGATACGTTAAGAGGAAGGAAAGGTTTTGTCCGGCTTGACAAGAAATGCCGCAGAATACAAAATGAAACTCAAAAATGAAGGCTCTTTATTTTGAAAATGGCGATATCAGAATAAAAGATGTAAACAAACCTATCCCCACCCAATGCGAAGCCCTGATAAAAGTCCTCAAGGCTGGAATCTGTAATACAGACATCGAACTCACCAAGGGCTACATGAATTTCTCTGGGATCCTCGGACACGAATTTGTAGGCCGTGTTATTGATTCTAAAGATCCACAATGGATAGGTCAGCGTGTTGTCGGGGACATCAACCTGTCTTGTGGAACCTGTGATTTTTGTCTAAAAGGAGAGTCCAGGCACTGCAAGTTCAGGCAAATCCTCGGAATATACGATAAGAATGGAGTCTTTGCTGAATATTTAACTCTTCCTGTCGATAATCTTTACTCTGTCCCAAATAGCGTCTCGGATAGCGAAGCCGTTTTTGTCGAACCTCTTGCCGCAGCCTGTGAAATTTTGGAGCAGATCGACATGGACGAGAAAATGTCCGTAGCTGTTCTTGGAGATGGGAAATTGGGTCTTTTGATTGCGCAAGTGATGCGGCTTAAAACTCCAAATGTGAGCTGTTTTGGAAGACATGACAAGAAATTAGAGCGGCTTCAGGATAGGAGAATTCGCACATTCAAGCACAATAAAATGAAAAATTTATCTTTTGATGTTGTCATTGAAGCCACAGGCTCTTCAGCCGGACTCAAGCACGCCTTGACAATGGTCAGGCCAAAAGGCACTATCGTTTTGAAAAGCACCATTCATGGAGAATCAACTGTCGATCTATCTAAAATTGTTGTGGACGAGATTGTGTTGATTGGATCACGCTGTGGCCCATTTGAAAGGGCCTTGGATCTTTTGAAGAATAAAAGGATGGATGTCGAGGTTATGATAGACCGGGAGTTTCCTCTGGAACAGGCTGTTCAAGCATTCTCCTTTGCCCGTGATCCAAATGTTGTGAAAGTTCTCCTAGTACCATAATTCCCAACTGAAGGAACAGGCGTATTTCTGAAAAATACAAGGAGTGAAAAAATGTCAAAAACACAAGTGTATTTAAAAGGTGAATATTCTAAACCCTGCGTTTATTTCGAGAAATCTGGACCAACAAACACTTTGCGCACTCTAGAAATTGCGGCAGAGCGTGCAGAAGAACTCGATGTGAAAAGCATTGTGGTTCCTACGACATCTGGCGCTACAGGCCTGGAAGCCTTGAACTATTTCAAGAATAGAAATCTCATTTTTGTGACTCATTCAACAGGATTTCTTAAACCCGATTTTCAGCAACTCCGTCCTGAATCCAGAGAAAAAATAGAACTTGCAGGTGCTACAATACTGACCTGCCAGCATGCTTTGGGCGGAGTCGGCCGGGCAGTGAGAAAAAAGTTGGCAACATATCAGTTGGAGGAACTATTGGCCTATACTCTGCGTGTTTTCGGGGAGGGGACGAAGGTGGCTGTGGAAATTACACTCATGGCTGCCGATGCAGGATTGATATCAACCTTGGAGCCCTGCCTTTCTCTTGGAGGCACAGGTCAGGGAGTCGATACAGCCGTGCTTTTGCGTCCGGCTCATGCCCAAAATTTTTTCGATCTTCGGATTTTAGAAATTTTAGCCAAATCCCATTTTACCGAGCCGGTATAATGCTGTAATATACCTCTTATCAAAATAAATAATAATATCTGAAAAATTCATGAATAGGTCACGTTAAAACGACTAAATATATAAATGGAGTGAAAATGAATAAAAAATTTATGGGCTTGCTATTGCTGGCCGTGCTTTTTCTTTGTGTTTCCAATGGATATACACAGACAGGTTTTTTCTTGGGGTTTCAGGGAGGTTTTTCTGCCCAGAAACCTAGCCTAAAAGACATAGAATTTAACACGAATACAACTTTTCTCTACGGTCTTCGAGCTGGAGTGAAAATCTGGATGATTGCCTTTGAAGTGAACTTCTTTCAAGCAGCCCATAATATAGAACTGCGGGAACTGCTCACATTCGAGTGGCAGGGGCGGCAGGTTAATTACAATTTTATCGGTGGGAACTTAAAGTATTTTTTTCCGCTGACAATTTTTCACCCCTACATCTCATTTGGTTATGGATATTACACGGCCGATCTCTTTCAGATCGATAAGGATACGGATAGAGGCTACAACTTTGGACTTGGACTCGAAATTCATGTTGGAAAAAAAATCTCCATACTGGCAGAGGGTAGATATCACCGTGTTAAACTTGATCTCGATAACAGAGATCTTCAAGTGGGGGATTTTACTTTTGTTGGTGGTTTCAGTTTTTATTTTTAAGCTCCACTCGATATATTTACCCCGAATAGAAATTATTTGACAAATAGAGTTATGAACTTGATTTTACTGAAATCAATGCAAAAAAGTTGAAGTTATTGGATATACACAAATGAGTTGGAAGTTTTTATGAATAATTCAGGAAACATGATTAGACTCAATAAATTCTTAAGTATGGCTGGAGTTTCGTCCAGAAGAGAGGCCGACATGCTCATTGAGCAGGGGCGGGTCAAAGTGAACGGGAAAATTGTTCAGACTATGGGCAGCAAAGTCGATGAACATAAAGATCGCATTGAAGTGGATGGAAAAACTGTTGAAGAGATTCAGAAAAAAATCTATGTTCTTTTAAATAAACCTCCAAAATTTCTTGTCACCTTAAAAGATCCATTCCAGCGGCCGACAATCAAGGACCTTTTTCCAAATCTCAAAATCAGGTTGTTTCCTGTAGGCCGCTTGGATTTTAACAGTGAAGGCCTCCTTCTAATGACCAATGATGGAGAATTAGCCAACCGATTAATCCATCCCCGCTATGAAATAAAAAAAATCTATTTGGTTAAAATTAAAGGGCATATGGAAAAAGTTCAAATATCCAAATTGGAGAAAGGGATTTTCATCGATGGGAAAAAGACCGCTCCAGCAAGAATATTCCCCGTTTCAAGCTCTCCCAAACGCTCTCTCTATGAGGTTGAGCTTCATGAAGGGAGAAAAAGAGAGATCCGGAGGATGTTCGAGGCCATCGGTTTTCATGTCCTTCTCCTGCGCCGTGTGAAATTTGCCGGTTTGACGTTGGACGGTGTGAATTTAGGAGATTGGCGTTATTTGACGGATAAAGAAGTCCAAATCCTTTATAAAAAGGTTGGGCTCAAGAGATGAGGTGAATTAGGTCTCTTTTTCTTTCTCTTCCTTTGGGGCAGAAAATGTCTTCCAACTTTTTGCCAGTCTTTGCAATTCTTTGTCAACAATGTCGTTGAGAGTGTTCTTTTCGAATGAGCCATCCTCCAATTTTTTGCCGGTTTTAACGCCGGTGAGAATTTCTATCCCTTCATCGATCGTATGAACGGGATAAACATGAAACTTTCCCTCCTTGACCGCATCGACAACATCCTGCCGGAGCATGAGGTTTTGAGTGTTTTGGTGGGGGATAATGACTCCCTGAGCCCCAGATAGTCCCCCGGCCTTACAGACATCAAAAAATCCCTCGATTTTTTCATTCACTCCGCCGATGGGTTGAATTTCTCCCTTTTGGTTTAAGGAACCGGTGACAGCGATATCTTGTCTTAACGGGATTTTCGATAGGCTGGAGAGGATGGCATAGACTTCTGTTGATGAGGCACTGTCTCCGTCCACTCCTGAATAGGATTGTTCGAAGGCGATACTGGCAGAGAGTGAAAAAGGTTTGTTCTGAGCGTACTTTCCTCTTAAATATCCGCCCAGGATGAGAACGCCTTTGTTATGAGTTCTTCCACTCATATCCGCCTCTCTTTCGATGTTGATCACTCCTGCCCGTCCTACAGAAGTTGAGGTTGTGATTCTCGTGGGTTTCCCAAAAGCTGTCTCTCCCAGCATGTAGACCGACAGACCGTTAACTTGCCCGACAACCTGGCCTTCGGTATCGATCATAATGGTCCCCTCTTCGATCATTTCTTGAATTTTGTCTTCGATGAGACTCACACGTTCGAACCTTTCCCGGATAGCTGTTTCTACGTGGGTTTTTGTGATTGATTTTTTCTTGCTTTTTTTTGCCCAGTAGCAAGCCTCCCTGATGACATCGGCGAGGATATGGAAACGTGTGGACAGTTTCTTTTGCCTGCCAGCCAGGCGAATGCCGTACTCTATAACCGTAGCCATTCCAGATTTATCAAAAGGATCGAGGTCGTCTTCATCACATATCTTTTTGATAAAGGACATGTATTCCGTGATCGTTTCTGGACTTCGTGGCGTTTCGGAGTCGAATTCGGCTTTGATCTTAAATATTTTTTTGAAATCATCGTCACGATAATATAAAAGATTGTAGATATAGGGATCACCAATCATCACAACTTTGACATTGATTTCAATAGGTTCAGGTTTCAAGCGGCTGGTCGAAACAAAATAGAGGGATGTGGGATTTTGAATTTCAAGGGTTTGGTTTCGGAGTGTTCTTTTCAGTGTTTGCCAAATTCCTATTTCGGACAGGGCATCTAGGGCGTTGATAACCAGATATCCTCCGTTGGCCTGCAGAAGAGATCCAGCTTTGATCTTCGTGAAATCGGTCTGCATCATGCCTATTCGGCTGATAGAGGATTCTATAGAGCCGAAAAGATTGACATAGTTGGGGTTGGTCTCCATGATGATAGGAGCTCCGGCCTGGGTCGAATTGTCGATCAATAAATTTACTCTGTAGGGCAGAAAAAGATCTTCTGGCTTTTGTTCTTTTTCTTTAGCGTTGGGTTGTTGAGTTTTGAAGAGATTGAGGTCTTTAATGAGCTGCTGTTCGACGTCGCTCAAGTAACTCGAAATTTTGTCGACCTGAAACTCGGCTCTGATTTCATCTAAGGCACCTTTGATAATGGGAGTAATGGATTCCTCATCCCACTCTTTGAGCAGTTGACGGGCTTTCTCTTCGGATTCTTTAAGCTGGATGAAGATGGCTTCCAACTTTTCTGTAAGGGCCTCATATTTTTTTTTGAGCGCATCCAGTGTTTCTTTGGAGAACTTCTCTTCCCTCACCAGAGCCTCGACTTTGGGAAAGGGCGTAGGCTGCTTGTCGATGATCGGGATCAAGTCCGGCTTGACAAAAGGACCCATTTGAACCTGGATCATAGAAAATCCTTCTTTGGCTACTTGGTCTTCGAACTTATTGAGGATTTCTTTCTGGTGTTTCTGCTGTGTATCGATGATCTGGTCCCTCTGATCGGAATAGTATTTACTTTTGAGCAGTTCTGGGATACTAGTTTTCAGCATTTCTATCAAATGGTTCATGGAATCTTTGAAAAGTTTTCCTTTTCCTGGGGGACACATGATAAGTGTGGGTTCGTCAGGTTTTTTAAAATTATGGACATAGCAGATATCACCGGGAGTTTTTTCATCCTTTTCGAGTTTTTCAAGGAGTTTTTTTACGGTCGTGGTTCGTCCTGTTCCCACGATTCCTGTTATGAAGATATTGTAGCCCATACTCTTGATGTCCAATCCGGTCTGGATGGCCTTGAGGGCTCTCTCTTGGCCGATGATTTCGTCGCAGGCAATACAGTCTTTAGACGACTTGTAAGGAATATCTTTGAGTTCAATTTTCCATCTGAGTTTATCTGGGGGCAATTCTTTGAAACTGGCCGCTTTTTTCATAGACGTTCTCCTTGTGCCTTGTAAAGATTGTTTAAGGGTAGTCTTCTTGTAGCACAAAATATGGTTGAATTCAACAGGCTCGACCCTTTCACAAAAATACATTATCTGGTAGAATAAGAGAAATTTTAACCCTATGAACTGGAGGAAGAGTGGGTTACGAGAACATCGTTATAAATGAAGAACATGGACTCGGTACTATTCGTGTCAATCGTCCGGACAAATTGAATGCTCTCAATACACAAACTGTTGAGGAACTGCACAGTGCATTTTTGGCCTTTCGTGACAATCTGGACATCAAGGCGATATTATTAACAGGCTCCGGTGATAAGGCGTTTATTGCAGGTGCGGATATTGGAGAACTTGCAAGGCTCGACAACGAGTCTGGCAGAGTTTACGTTCTTAAAGGTCAGGAAATGACCAAGCTTATCGAGACTTTTCCTAAACCCGTCATTGCGGCCATTAATGGTTTTGCGCTTGGAGGAGGAACTGAGGTTGCTTTGGCCTGTCATATCCGGATTGCCTCCGAAAATGCGAAAATGGGACAGCCCGAAGTCAAACTTGGACTTATTCCGGGTTTCGGGGGAACACAGAGATTGGCGAGGCTTGTGGGAAAAGGGCAAGCAATGGAATTGATATTAAGCGGGAAAATGATTTCGGCTCAACACGCGCTTCGGATTGGCTTGGTCAATCAAGTCGTGGCACAGAGCGACCTCTTTAAAACATGCCAAAATTTGGCTAATGAGATAATTGTCAACGGACCGTTGGCAATCGAGTATGCCATTCAGGCTATCAATCAGGGATTGGACAATACTCTTGATGAAGGGCTTCTCATCGAGGCCGATTTGTTTGGGAAAGCCTGCATGACCAAGGACAGCAAGGAAGGAACTTTGGCTTTTTTGGAAAAGCGCAGGGCGGATTTTAATGGACATTAAAAGAGGGAGAGGACCATGGATACCTATCAAGGGACATTACAGGCAAAAGGTTTAAAAATCGGGATCGTATTAAGCCGGTTTAATCAATTTATTTCGGAAAGACTCCTCGAAGGAGCTCTCGATGCATTGTATCGACTCGGAGCCCAAGATTCAAATATTTCTATTTATAAAGTTCCGGGATCGTTCGAGATTCCGTTGATTGCAAAAAAGATTGCTTCATCAAAAAAAGTCGATGGGATCATAGCCCTGGGGGCTTTAATTAGGGGAGATACACCTCATTTCGATTTTTTAAGTGCAGAAATCACAAAGGGATTAGCTCAAATTTCAATGGAAGATGGAGTTCCGATATCCTATGGAGTTTTGACCGTCGATACAATCGAACAAGGGATTGAGCGTGCTGGCTCTAAAGCGGGAAACAAAGGGACTGATTCTGCTTTTTCGCTCGTGGAGACCCTTAATCTGATCAGAGAATCCGGGCTCGAATAGTCTATTTTCAGATGGGCAACAGAAGGAAAGCCCGAGAAGCCGCTCTTCAGATTCTCTTCCAAACCGAATTCAATGACAATTCAATTGAAGATATCCAGCGCCTATTCTGGAAAAATAAAAAAGCGGATAAAGAAATGAGGGCTTTCAGCCGCACTCTCGTCGAAAATGTTTTGGCACACAAAGATGAAATCGATTTGACCATTCAATCTGTCTCTGAGCATTGGCGAATATCTCGAATGGCTGTCATTGACCGCTGTATTCTGCGTATGGCCGCGTGTGAGCTTGTTTTTTACGATGATGTTGCACCGGCCATCGTCATCAACGAAGCCATAGAAATTGCTAAAAAATACAGTGGTCTTAAAGCGGCAAATTTTATAAACGGAATCCTTGATGCTGTAAAAAAAAAGCCCAGAAAGAGAAAGACCTTCCCAAAGGTGAAAAAAATGACTGATCAAAAAGAAGAAAAAAAAGTCTCCCAGGAAGCTCACTCTTTGTCCACACCAAGCGATCAGGAACTAGCTAGAGATGTCAAATTGGAAAAATTGGCCCAGCTGGGAATCGATCTTTTCCCGCACAAAGTGGATGTCACTCATTGTATAACAGAAATTGTTTCGCAATATACTCCGATAAAGAAAGAAGATCTCGAGAAAAAGCCGACAAAAGTGTTTGTTCCCGGGAGGATTTTATCCGTTCGGAAAATGGGACGTGCTACGTTTTTCCATATCAGTGACGGCCGTGATAAACTCCAGGTCTATTTGCGTGCAGATAAGATCGGCCAGGAATCCTATCAACGGTTTTCTCTGTTTGATATCGGAGACATTATCGCCGTCCGGGGTGTGCTTTTTAAAACCAGGACCGAAGAGCTGACCGTCCTTGCCGAATCTTTAGTCTTTCTGGCGAAATGTCGTCATCCGCTTCCGGAGAAGTGGCACGGACTGCAGGATGTGGAATTGCGCTACAGGAAGAGGTATCTCGATTTGATAGTAAATCCGGAAATTGGAGAGATCTTCAGGTTGCGCAGTGCCCTCATATCAGACATCCGCAAATACTTTGATGAGAGGGGATACATTGAGGTTGAGACTCCGATGATGCAGTCAGTCCCAGGGGGGGCTCTAGCCAGACCATTTAAAACATTCCACAATGCTCTTGGTGTCGATCTCTATCTCAGGATTGCTCCCGAGCTTTACCTTAAGAGGTTAACGGTCGGAGGATTGGATAAAGTTTATGAGATCAACCGGAACTTTCGGAATGAAGGCATTTCTTCCGAGCATAATCCGGAATTTACCATGTTGGAGTTTTATGAGGCCTATACAGATTATAATGATATGATGAATATGACTGAAGAGCTCATCAATAGACTAAGCTTGACCTTAAAAGGGACAGAAGAGATCCCCTATGGCGAGCACACGATATCATTCAAAAGACCTTGGAAAAGGATGAAATTTATGGAGGCGTTGTCCTACTACAGCGGACTAGCTCCAAGTAGATTCTCGGACAGGGAGGGAATCGTCGAATTTGCCTCCACCTTCGTATCTGAAGGTACGCACTTGACCTACAGTAAAGCCTTGGATGTGATCTTCGATAAGTCCGTTAAACAGAATCTAATCCAGCCGACATTCATCACCAATCCTCCAAAGGAAATTTCTCCGTTGGCTAAAGCTTCGAAAGAAAATCCCGATGAAGCCGAAAGATTCGAACTTGTCGTTGCTGGAATGGAATTGGCCAATGCTTTCAGTGAGCTGTCAGATCCGGAAGAACAGAGAAAAAGATTTGAACAGCAGGCAGAAGAACGAAAAAAAGGGGATGATGAGTCCCACAGGATCGATATGGACTATATTCAGGCTCTTGAGTATGGCCTCCCTCCCGCGGGAGGAGAAGGCATCGGCATCGACCGGCTGGTCATGCTGTTTGCAGATAAAAAATCGATCCGGGAAGTCATCCTATTTCCCCTTCTTCGCCCTAAAGAATAAAGAGATATTAAGCTATAATAGAAGTTGAAAATGGATTCCAATGAAGTATGAATTTTTCATTGCCAAACGCTATCTGACAGCTAAGAGAAAACAAGCCTTTATCTCTGTCATCACCTTTATTTCTGTTCTGGGAATATCCATTGGTGTCATGGCGTTGATCATCGCGATCGCCCTTATTACAGGTTTCCATAACGATGTGCAGGACAAAATTCTTGGTTCGACCGCACATTTGATGGTGTCAGATCTGACAGGAGAGGGGATCGAGGATTACCAGAACCTCATCACAAATATTGAAGCCATTCAGGGTGTCGTTTTAGCGTCTCCGGTTGTCTGGGGTATGGTTATGTTGGAAGGCCCCTATAAAGAAACCGGTGGGGCTTTGAGAGGTATCGATTTTAGTTTAGAAAGGCAGACATCTAAATGGCTTGATGAACTTGAACAGGGTCGGCTTCCGGATCCCGAGGCCCTCAGGCCCGGTATAGTTTTAGGAAGAGAACTGGCGTATAACATTGGAGCCGGCGTTGGAGATTCCATCCGGGTATTTACGACTGCCATTCGACTGTCTCCCATGGGACCGATTCCAAAATGGAAAGATTATGAAGTGACGGGAATCTTCCACACCGGCCTCTACGAATTCGATGCAAACAGTGCTCTCATTAATCTTCAAACAGCCCAAAAGATATTTGCCTTAGACAACAAGATCAATATGATCCAGGTCAGAATATCTGAAATTTTCAAAGCTCCAGACCTGAAAGAAAAGGTGGAGGACATTCAACCGGGAAAGGTATATGTGACCACCTGGATGGAGCTTAATGAATCATTATTTTCGGCACTGAAGCTCGAAAAAAAGTTGATGTTTTTGACGATCACTTTAATTGTTATTGTAGCAGCACTAAACATCATTGCCACACTTATCCTTATGGTTATGGAAAAAACAAGGGATATCGGTGTTCTAAAAGCCATGGGGGCGCAAGCTCAAAGCATCAAAAGGGTGTTTTTTCTCCAGGGGGCGATCATTGGCGCTATCGGGACGATGGTAGGCACACTCCTGGGTTTGATCTGGTGTTGGCTGGCCAACACATTCGAACTCATTAAAGTTCCTTCGGACATCTATGAGATCGCCTTTGTGCCCTTTCGCATTCAATTCTTTGATCTGCTTATCATCATTTTAGTCACACTTTTAATCAGCTTCCTTTCGACTCTTTTTCCGGCCCACAGGGCCTCAAAGGTTGATCCGGTTAAGGCATTAAAATATGAGTAACATTCTTAAGGCGGAGTCTCTTTGCAAGGAATACCCCCTTCCGAAAGGAATTCTCAAAGTGCTGGAGAATCTCAATTTCGAGCTGGAAAAGGGGAAGCTGATCGCCATCATGGGTGTTTCAGGTGTAGGGAAAACCACTCTTCTCAACCTGTTTGGAGCACTGGACCGTCCGACAAGTGGGAGGTTCTATCTGGATGGAGAAGATCTTTTTGCCAGGAGTGACAAGGAGATTGCAGAGACCAGAAACAGGGACATTGGATTTGTGTTTCAGTTCTATCACCTGCTGCCGGAATTCACAGCCTTGGAGAACATAAGCTTTCCTCTGTTGATCGGGGGCCTGGATAAAAAGAGGGCTCTTGAAAAATCGTTAGACATCCTTAAAGAAGTCGAACTGGAAGAGAAAGCTCAGATGAGGCCGTTTCAACTCTCAGGAGGAGAGCAGCAAAGGATTGCCATTGCTCGAGCCCTGATCAATACTCCCAAAATCCTCCTGGCGGACGAACCTACTGGAAATTTAGATTGGAAAACTGGTCAACATATTCTGGGAATCATCCGTGATCTTCACATCAAAAGAGGACTGTCTTCGATTATTGTCACGCACAACGAAAAAGTCGCCCGGTTTTGCGATGAAACCTGTGTTTTAGAAAACGGGCATCTGAAACTTTTTCCACATCCTTGAAGTTCTATATAAGTGATTCACCTCTGGTTACCTTTGAAAAAAAAAGGTGGATGTGGTATAAGGAGATTGTTATGAAAAAAATCACTCTAGCTATAATTCTGTTGTTTGTGCCTCTATTTATGTTCGGCCAGGATAGGGTAGAGCAGATCGTCATTGTTGGAAACGACCGTGTGACCGATGAAACTATAATTTATTATCTTTCTTCACGAGAAGGAGATTATTTCGATCGTAATTTACTCAAAAAAGATTTTAGAGTTTTATGGGCAACAGGATTTTTCTCCAATATTCTCATTGAAGAAGAGGAAGGGACCCGGGGAAAAATCGTAAAAATCACCTTAGAAGAAAATCCCGTCATCAAAGAAATTGTCTACAAAACCGGGAAAAAACTGAAAGAGGATGATATCGTCAAAAAATTGAAAGAAAAAGATGAATTCATTCTTCCCTATTCATATTACAGCCCTCATAAGATACAGAGGATCGAAGGAACAATCAAAGAGCTCTTGTTCGAAAAAGGATTGACAACAGGAAAAGTTTCGGTCGAGGAAAATAAGAAAGGCTCCAACGAACTAGAGATTGTTTTTGATATCAATGAAGGACCTAAAATCAAAGTGGGTGAAATCTTATTTAAAGGGGATGCCGCGCTGCGCAAAAGCATCCTGATGAGTGGAATTAAAGAAAACAAGAAACACAACCTTTATTCCTGGATAGCCGGCAAGGATAATTTCAAGGAAAACTTGCTCCCCGATGATCTGGCCAGTCTGAAGGAGAAGTATCAAGAGCACGGATACATGGAAGCGGTCATCGGAGAGCCGATCATCGAAGATATCGTAAAGAGCAATGTCTTTCTCAAGAAAAGGGAGATGAAGAAGATTATCATCCCTGTCAATCCAGGCAGCCAGTACACGACGGGTGAGATTAACATCGAGGGCAATAAGATTCTTTCAACGGAAGGACTGCGGACACTCATTAAGCTGAAGGTAGGGAAACCTTATACTACAAAAGCTAGAGAAGATGCTGTTGAAAAATTAAGGGAAGTTTATATGGACGGAGGCTACCTTTTCTCTAATCCCATGCCGGTGGAAAGCCTCGATCCAAAGAGAAAAGTTGTCAACTTAACATTTAATATCTATGAGGGTGATGTTGCCTATCTAAGAAGAATTGAGTTCACAGGCAACACTTACACAAAAGATAAAGTCATTCGGCGTGAAATGCTCATTCGGGAGGGAGAGCGTTTCCGTTTCAGTGCATTCAAGAACAGTATCCTCCGCATGAAACAGCTCGGGCTTGTTGAGATGGAAGGAGAGCCCGATGTTCAACCAGATCCTCAAGATCCTACCCAGATCGATGTGAATATGAGGCTGACGGAGCTGCAGAGAAATAATATCCAGTTTTCGGCGGGGTACAGCGGGTATGAAGGCACATTTATTGCATTAAGCTATTCAACCGTGAATTTTTTAGGGGCCGGAGAAAAACTGGATCTTACGTTCCAGCATGGAAAGAGAGTCAAAAACTATTCGTTTGGTTTCTCAGAACCCTATCTTTTTGATCTTCCCGTCACAGTCGGATTTAACGTTTTCAGCAGAGATATCAAATATCCCTTTCTCTATGACAGAAAAGGGAAGGGGATTGATTTCACTTTCGGTGCCAGGATCAAGGGATTCTTGAGAGGAAACCTTTCTTACGGCTTTGAAGATGTTTCAATCACGCTGCCTAATACCGGGGCCGAAGAAGGGGAAGAAGAGCCGGCGCCCGTCGATCCTGTCTGGAGTCTAATGTATGGATTGGGAAACTACAAAATCAGCAGTTTTACTCCCACTCTCTACCGCAATACGATCGACAGTCCTTTGACTCCTACCCGGGGAACAATGTTTTTGGCATCCGCCAAATTTGCCGGCGGTATTCTCGGCGGCGAAATTCATCTGATTAAGCCGAGATTTGAATTATCATACTATCAGCCTCTGATCAAGCAAACTCGGTTAGGTTTTCATGTTGAATATTCCTTTGTTGAACCTACCAGAGAAGGTGAAGATGTTCCGTTTTGGGAAAGATTCTATCTCGGTGGTGAACGTTCTATCCGGGGATATGAGATCTATACTATCGGACCACGGAGTGAACAAGGATCAGTTATTGGGGGATCGAAATCGTTCGTCTTTAACGCAGAATACATTGTTCCTGTGGGTGGCCCGGTATACTCGATTGTGTTCTTCGATGCTGGAAATGCATATGCTCTCGAGGAGAAACTCAACATCAAGGACCTGTACTTTTCGACAGGAGTAGAACTTCGTATTTTTATTCCTGCATTGCGAGTTCCATTCAGACTCATTTTCGCTTATAATAATCGAATTATCTATACGGATGATAAAAACTTTAATTTTCGGTTTGCCATTGGTAGCACATTTTAATTGGCAACTAGAATTTTTGATAACACCTAAAGAGGAGGAAAACAGATGATAAGAAGCACAAAAAAAGGAATCGTTCTTACACTTTTCGTTGCCGTTTTAGTTTCTACTGGGTTTGCACAACAATTACTTCAGATTGCGGTCGTCAATTCCCAGGAAGTTTTAGAGAAATCGACTGAGGGAAAAAAAGTGATGGCTCAGATCCAAAGTAGAGATTCTAAGGCACAAGCTGATATCGCAAAGATGGATGAGGATATCCGAGTACTGGAGACAAGGCTCAATACACAGCGATTGACTTTGACTCAAGAAGCTATGTTGAGCATGCAGACCGATTTAGAAAGGAAGAGAACAGATAGGACGAGGTTTGCAGAAGACCAGGTTAGAGAAATGAACGACTTGACCCAAAGGCTCTTCAATCGGATTCAATCTGAACTTCTGCCAATTATAGAGGCTGTCGGAAAGGAAAAAAACCTTGATCTCATCTTCGATCTTCAACGAAGTGGCGCCATTTATTTCAATCCGAGAACCGATATAACAGCAGAGATCATTTTAAAATACGATGCCTCAAAAGCCTCTAAATAATCCCGGATTTCTCAATATAGAAAAAATCCTTAAAACCCTGCCTCACAGGTATCCCTTTCTCCTTGTGGATAGAGTCCTGGAAATGAGAGAAGGGAAATCGTTGGTGGCTATCAAAAATGTTACGTACAACGAGGAGTTTTTTCAAGGTCATTTTCCTGATTTAAGAGTCATGCCCGGTGTTCTCATCCTTGAAGCTCTTGCCCAAGCTGGAGGTATTCTGATCTACAATTCTATTCCTGACCCTGAAAAAAAAATATTTTTTTTGAGCAAGGTCGATAAAGCAAAATTCAGAAGACCTGTAGTTCCAGGGGATCAACTGCGGTTCGAAATTGATATGCTCAGGCTCAAGAATCGATTCTGTCATTATAAAGGTAAAGCTCTGGTCGAAGGAGAACTTGCTGCTGAATGTGAAGTTGTTGCCTCTTTGACGGATATCGAGAGATTGAATGAGTAAGAATGGGATTCTACACCATCCCTCTGCTATCGTTCATCCTCGGGCAAAGATAGGAGACAATGTCCAGATCGGACCTTTTTCATGTATAGGGGAAGAAGTCTCAGTTGCTAAAAACACAAGGATAGGTGCCCATGTCTACATTGAAGGCCACACTCGAATTGGTGAGGACAACCATATTTATCCTTTCTGTTCCATAGGAACCTATCCTCAAGATTTATCTTACAAAGGCGAAGAGACATCTGTCAGAATCGGGGATAGAAACACTTTTCGTGAATTTGTTACAATCCATCGCGGGACCGAAAACGGTAAAAAGAAGACTGAAATTGGGCGTGATAATTACTTCATGGCCTATTCACATATTGCGCATGATTGCCGGGTGGGGAATGAAACGATTTTCATAAATGGTGCTACTCTCGGCGGACACGTCTTGGTCGATGACTATGTCCAGATCGGGGCGATTTCCGCGGTTCATCAATTTTGCCATATTGGGATTCATGCGTTTGTCGGAGGAGGATCAATAATCACACAAGATGTGCTTCCGTTTTGCAGAGTGGCCGGTGCACGTCCACCCCTGTTTTACGGGCTTAATGCCCTGGGTCTTCGTCGAAAGGGATATTCCCGGGAGAGGATCCGTGTACTCAAGGATATGCTTAAACTAATTTTTAACTCAAATTTGAACACAAATCAGGCTTTGGATAGAATTAAGAATGTGTTTCCCCAGAGCGAGGACCGGGATGTAATTATTAATTTTATCCAGTCATCAAAAAGAGGAATTGTTAAAAAGACAGAAGAACCATGGGGAAAAGACTTGGAATAATCGCTGGCTCCGGTGAAGCCCCTTTTTTTATCTGTAAAGAAGTTCAAAAATTAGGGTACTTCAGTCTGGTTGCCGGTATAGAAGGAGATGCTGAGGCTTCTCTGGCAAATTCGATTGAAAAATTTCAATGGTTTGCGATCAGTCAGGTTGAGGATTTGATCAAGTATTTTAAGCGTCAGGACATCCATGAAGTTCTTTTTGCTGGGAAAATTGACCACCGGAGAATCTATAAGGAGCATGGTTTTAGTCCCGTTCTTTTTGATATTCTCTCACAAGGCAAGGACAAGAGTCCCACATCTCTGATTCGACTTGCCATTGACTATCTTTCAAAGAAAGGTATCACGGTTTTGGATCCCACTCAATTCCTGTCTTCCTTATTTATCGATGAGGGAATTTTGTCAAAAGTGAAACCATCGGCTCAAATTGAAAGAGACATAAATTTTGGCTGGGAGAAAGTCAGAATTCTGGCTGACTTGGATATCGGACAGACTCTTGTTTTAAAAGATGAAGCCGTAGTAGCCGTTGAAGGCATGGAGGGAACGGATGCCGCGATCAGGCGTGGAGGCGAGCTCGCCGGGCCGGGAACCGTGGTGGTCAAGCTCAGCCGGTCCAAGCAGGATCCTCGAATTGATCTTCCGGCCATAGGTGTTTCAACCATCAGAGAACTGGTTGATGCAAAGAGTGCCGCGCTATGTCTGGAGGCAGACACTGTCGCTTTTTTTCAAAAAGAAGAGGCCATATCTCTTGCAGATGCCAATGGAATAACTATCCTGGCGCGAAAAAGGAAGGAGTTTGGATTGAAACGAGAATGGAGAAAGGAAGATGGATAAAATTCGTGTTGGTATTATCGGCGTGGGTTACTTGGGAACGCAGCACGCTCGTATCCTTTCATATTTGGAAGAGGCTGAATTAAAGGGAGTTGCCGATATCGATTTCAAACGAGCCATGCAGATCGGGAACCGACACAATGTGAAATATTTTGAAAATTTTGAGGACATGCTTGACGAGATCGATGTGGGGATAGTTTCTACTCCAACTTCGGAACATTTCGCCATCTCTTTAAAGCTGCTGGGAGAGGGGAAATCAGTACTGGTCGAAAAACCTATGACGGATACGGTCAAAGAAGCTGAAGATCTTGTCGCTGAAGCAAAGAAAGGTGGACTCATCCTACAAGTCGGGCATCTGGAGCGATTTAATCCGGCTGTCGAAGCTATTGAGAAGGAAATTTCCGAGCCAAAATTTATAGAAGTCCAAAGGCTGGGTTCATTTTCTGCTCGGTCTCTGGATATTGATGTTGTCTTAGATTTAATGATCCACGATCTGGACATTATTACTGCACTGGTCAAAGATGAAGTCAAAATGATCCGGTCTTCCGGAATTCATGTTCTTTCGGATAAGATTGATATCGCCAATGCCAGGCTGGAATTTAATTCCGGATGCATGGCCAACCTCACTGCCAGTCGGGTTCATCAGGGAAAGGTGAGAAAGATGCGAATTTTTGAACACAGTTCTTACTACTCCATCGATTATATCGATCAAGAAGTCAAGGTTTTTCCTCTAGACGGCCCTCAAACGGATATTAAAACCCTTAAAATAAAAAAAGAAGAGCCCTTAAAAAAAGAGCTCCAGAACTTTTTTAGATGTGTGAGTGACGGCAAGATCAGAAAAGTGACCGGTGAGGAAGGCATGAGGGCTTTGAGGTTGGCCTGCAATGTCTTGGAGGAAGCGGAGATTTAACGCCTGTTCCTAGTTTAAAATTTTAATGGATCGACCCGACTCAGGTCTTTGATTCAATTGAATTCCGTTCATGATAGAAAATTGCTGCCATAAATCTTTATCCATCCCGGACCTTTGAAATATGGTTTGGAGCGTCTGTTTCCCATTTGCCTTGATGACTGAAATCCTTGTAGGCTGTCTGTTGAGATAAGTCCTGTCTGTTAATTCCCGGAATGAACCGACGACCGTTCCGAATGTATAGTCATAACTGCTGATTTTTGAGACCGTACTCAAGGAAGCAAACGAATAGACATACTCTCCTTTTCTAATGCAGGATAAAATGACTCTTAAGTCTTCTCCCTCCTGCTGTGGGACATCGAGGGCTTGGATATAGGAGGCCATCCCGTTAATGGTTTGGCTTTGCTCACTCTGTAGCGTGTGACCATCAAAGGAAGCGGCTTTTTTCTTTGCATATTCCCGGATTTGATCTCTGCTCTGTTCAGCAAGCAGAACAATGGCGGCGTTTCCATCCTTTGAGACCAGAGTAACATTTGCAGGGGTATTTTGGACTGTCCACCCTTGGGGAATTGAAAAATAAAATCGCATTTGAGGGTGATAGAATGTATTGTCTTCGACAAAACCCTGTCTGGGATCGCTTCCATAGATCATATTGTCGATTTGGTCGAAATAGGGGGCTTGTCCATATTGAAGGCGGCTATCACTTTCAAGGAGCATGGCTTTTGTATTTTCTATGCGTTCGCTGGTCAAAGGGTGAGTGGAAAGAAATCCCGGCAAAGTGTGTCCGCCGGAAAGATCTCCAAGGGACTGCAGAGATGAGAAAAAATTGATCATCTGAGCTGGATTGTATTCCCCAGCTCGGGAATAATCGATGCCGAGTCGATCCGCCTCTCTTTCGTCATTCCGGCTGAACTTGAGAAACAGGAGCTGGACTCCTATGCTGGCCAAACCAGAAAATTTAGCAAATTCCTCACTCAATGCACTACCTACAACCAATCCGAGCTGAACGAGGATCAGCTGGCTCATTTTGCTGACACTGTGACGGGCGTTAACGTGGCCTAATTCATGTCCGAGAACGACGGCCAATTCGGCTTCTGAATTCATCATAGCTAGGAGTCCCCGTGTGACATAAATATACCCGCCCGGCGCAGCGAAGGCATTGATCACGGGTGTGTCGAGGACCGCAAAATGGTAAATGAGATGAGGGCGGTGAGTGAAAGGTGCAAGCTTGGCTCCTATGCGTTCAACATATCTGGTCAGAACAGGATCTGGATAGACGCCGAATTGAGCCCGGATTTGTTTGTCCGTGTTTTCACCGAGGGCTATTTCTCCCTGTTCTGAAATCAGGTTGATTTCTTTCTTCCCAGTCACAGGATTTATTGAACACGAAATAAAGAAAGCAAAGAATAAGCAAAAAGCTGTTGTGAAAAATTTTTTCATTCTTAGATCACCTATTCCATTATTTTAATTTGAACCAATCGTCTTCCAATCCTGTGTTAAATTCCACTTTGTCTATTGTCATCTTCATGAATTCAGCGTCATCCTGGAAGGTGACGATTGTGTGGGCGACGAAAATGCCGTCGATATTTTTGTAATCGGAAAAAAATGTCTCAACCTCCATTTCTTCACCGATCTCATTCACGGAAATGGTCTTCTCTTTATATTTGAGGTAGGTCTCGGGATCTATAAGGAAACTGGCTTTGAATCCATCAGGAAATTCCTGTGAGAGAACGAAGTATTCTTTGCCTTTTAAAAGTTCTTTCCCTGTTAAAGTGTAGGTGATTCCAATTTTTTTTGGATTCAGAAGGATATCGTTTCCATAAGCACTCCGGCCGAAATCTTTAGCCACGTTTAGAGGCATTTCTTCCGTTAAATCTGTAATGGGATTTGTCCACCAGGCTGTTTCTCCATCAAATGATTGAATGACCAGTGTGCTTTGAATAGTGGCATCCTGCCGCAGTTTGTTGGGTTCTTTCTGGTATGTTGTGAGGGAACCTCCAAAACCCAACCCTATCATCTCCACATATCCAATCAATACAGTGTCTTGAATTTTTTCAAGAACAACACGCCCACCTTGAGCTTCGATCATTTTTTCGAGAATATCTTCAGCCGTTTGAGCGTATGTTCGGGAAGTGTGGAATAAGAGCAGCCCAATTGTCAGGACGTAGAGGAAAATAGATTTTTTCATCGTCTTCTCCTTCCCGTTCATTATATTGATAATTGAGTTGATTGGCAAAAAAGAATATGCGATGGTTAGGGGATATGTGGAGGTGTCATGGAGTTTAAGCCCATCAAATATATGGAATGGATGAAGACAAGGGGACAAGCCAAATACGATTTATGCCCCAGCGGCACATCGAACTTGTCACTCAAAGACTTGGGTATAGACATCGAGGACCTGGAGATTTCCGGAGAAAATTCTTACGGGTATCTCCCCCTTATTCAGGCAATTGCGAATACGTATCGAGTCCATGAGGACAATGTGATGCTTGCCGTGGGGGCGTCTCATGCCCTGTTTCTTGTGTGCGCTCTGCTACTGAAAGGCGGCGATGAGGTTCTTGTCGAAAGGCCAGCCTATGAGCCTCTCTGGGCTGTTGCTCAGGCTTTTGAAGGGCAGATTGTTCGTCTGGATCGAAATTATGAACAAGGGTATGTTTTTAGCCTCGATGAATTCGAGAAACTTCTGTCTGAAAAAGTAAAATTCGTCCTCTTATCTAATCTGCACAATCCGAGTGGAGTGTCCCTTTCGTCTTCGATGCTAAAAGATATGGCTGCAATCGCAAATAAAAAGGGTGTTTTTTTGGTTGTCGATGAGGTTTATCTCGAATTCCTTGATGGAGATATCGGGCAGACATCCTTTCATCTTGCTGACAATATCATCGTCATCTCAAGTCTAACCAAGGTTTTTGGCCTTGCAGGCCTTCGCTGTGGGTGGATTCTTGCTCCTCCTGACATTGTGGTAAAATTGAAGATTTTTCTTGATTACAGCCTTGTGGAAGGCGTTTTTATCGGAGAATTGATTGCATCCAAAATGTTTGCTCGGCTGGCTTCTATTAAACTGAAGAACAAAGAAAGGATCCACAACAATGTTAAGCTTATCAAAGAATTCATCGAGAGCGAAAGTCGTTTAACATGGATTGAGCCTGCAGGAGGAATCATCTGTTTTCCCCGAGTTGAATCAGGATTGTCGGGTGATGAGCTGGCCCGGATTCTTCGGAAAGACTATGATACAGCCCTTGTTCCCGGGAGTCTGTTTGAAAGCCCTCAACACTTTCGTTTAGGAATGGATGTTGAGTCTTCTGTTTTGTCCGAAGTTTTGGAAAATATTAAAGAGATACTAGCGCGATAGGTGGGTAATATCAATATCCCAGACAAGCTTTTGCTTTCTGGATTTTACTGAAGTTGTTGGCGACCACACAGGAGAGGCCCACGTTCATGGCCGTCCCTACAATCCAGGCCAGGGTTTTGTTCTTTTTATAGAGGCCTCTCAGAAGAGTGACCTGTAATCCTGCCACCCCGAGTTTAATGGCTCCAAAGAGAAGTTGATTGTGGGCAATTTTCTTCATGAAGGGATTGCCTTCTTCAAGTGTGCTGAATTTCAATGCATTTACGGTTGTGTAGTAATCGGCCGCATGAAGGAGAATGGTGGATGCCATGGCGGCTGTAAATCCTGAGCTTCCTCTCTGTCTGGTAGTAGAGGCAATATCATGTGAAGAAATGGAAAAGGCTTGCAGGCGGAGTTTTTGCGGAAATGGAGTCAGAGAGCGGGCGTTTGAGGTGATTTCTGTCTCCTTCAAACTGATATCCATTGAAGCGATTGCAGCGCTGGGAGGGGGAGTAAAGCCGGAATCAATGATCACTGTTTCAGGTAAAATTTCAGCTAAAAAAACATTATCGTTATTAGCGATCTTCTCGCTGGCGAAAATTGGAGCATTGAACACAAAAGCAACCATCAAGACTCCAATTATTATTGTGGTCAGGAATCCTATCCGCCGTTTTCCGTTTTCCATCTTTGTTTCTCCTTGCCTCATATACATGTCAAATCTAATAGCAAGAACGATGCCAATCGGGGAAATCTTAATAAATACTTGATAATAAACAAGTTATGCAGGATTGCAATGGGGGGA
>CAZLLG010000020.1:0-10011 GCA_964560275.1 uncultured Eubacteriales bacterium
TGTCCAGATGCATAACTCGGATATCGTTGGGCAGCAAATGCACTATGGTCTCTCCGGTCGGCTCGAAAGTTTTCCCTCCGTCGCCTGATCGGATGAGCTTGTTTCCCAGAATGTAGATTTCGTCCACATTGTCTGGTGAGATTCTGATCAAACAGAAATCGTACCCGATCGCTGTAGTCACATCCCCTTCGTGCGTTCTGTGCCATGTTTGTCCCTTGTTGTTTGATCGATAGACCTCTCCTCTATACCGGCGTCTTCCTTCTTTGCTTGGAGTGTGATTATCTACAAGAGCATACACAACGTTGGGATCGAGAGAAGAGACGGCCAATCCAAAACGGCCGATAAACTCTCCTGTGGGCAGGCCATTGGTCAGTTGTTTCCAAGTCGAACCTCCATCCGCAGTTTTATACAGCGCACTGCCGCTGCCGGTTATGACATTGTTCCAGGCTTTTCTGTCCCTTTCCCATGCAGCGGCATAGAGTGTCTGGTTGTCAGAGGGATCCATAACGAGTTCAACGATGCCAACTTTATCCGAGATGAAGAGTTTCTTGTCCCAGGAATACCCTCCATCTGTGGTTTTAAACACTCCTCTTTCCTCGTTAAATCCATAGTTGTGTCCAAGAGCTGCGACGTAGACCACATTGGGATCTTTGGGATCGGCAATTACTCTTGGGATATGGTGGGAATCATGAAGGCCCATGTTTGTCCAAGTCAAACCCGCATCTGTGGATTTAAAAATTCCTGTTCCAGCAAATGAACTTCGCGCCATCAGGATCTCTCCTGTTCCCACCCAGATAATGTTGGGATCGGTTGGAGCAATGGCGATGCTGCCAATGGTAAAGGTTGACTCGTTTTCAAAGATTGGATTCCATGTGGTCCCATTGTTGACGGTTTTCCAGAGATTTCCGGATCCTGCACCGACATAGATAGTGTGGGGGTCATCGGGATGACAGGCAATGGCCTCGATCCGGCCCCCCTGTAGTTCAGGTCCCACTGCCCGCCACTTCAAATCTTTAAACGGAGACATGTTTTTGAGCTTGAGATGGTGTTCCCAGGCTTTCATCCGTTTTTCTGGGGTTGTGGCATTATCACCCAGACATAAACCAAAACACACAAAAAAGAAAAAAATTAAAATCATTCTTCTATATTTCATTTTTAAATCTCCTTATTACTTCACGGCAGCTGCAGCCGTGCCGTAATAGAGCGAATTGAAAAACAGTTTAAACGTTCCATGTGTTTGAGCCCTGTTCTGGGGCCGGAATCCAAATAAGATTATCCTCCCGTCTCCACATCCCACTTCGATCAGAGCTGGCTTGCCGTGTAGGACTTCATCTCCAATCAGTCGCCCGCTTCGAAATGGATTGCTGTTAGGGTAGTGTGCAACAACTTTGACATCTGTTAGAAGTGTCTGTGTTTCATCTTTGGCTGTTTTGACTCCTTCGAGAAATTCAAAGACCGGACTCCCGTATGAGAGGATATCGGCTGTGTTCTCCATCCCGTAAGCGATGGGGTGTGTGGTGTCCACGTCGACGCTGAGGATTGCACTCGGGAGGAAAAATTCCGAGGAAGGAAAGCTTCTTGAAATGTCTCGAAAGGGAACATTAAAATGAGCTAAAGGCAGCTGGCAGGATGCATTAAGGGTTATCAATGTTCCGCCGTCTTTGACAAACTGAAGCAGAGCGTCGAGTCCATCCGTCCCAATACCTCCGGCATACTGAGGAGGAACCCTTCCTTCTGCATGCCCCTTGATAATACGTGAAGAGGAGACGTTTGTCAGCACGATGACATCGTACTTTTGTTTAAGACCGCCGCTCCGTATCTCCGCATCGTGAAGAGTCGAATAGGGAAATTCCCATGTGTCAAATATGAATCGTGTCCAGCCTTCGTCCATATTGGCCACCCACGGTTTGTAAAGTCCCAACCGGAGAGGACTGAGCGGCAAAATGTCTCTAGGAGTGCTGGCGGCTTGAATTTGGAGATTAAATTCCTTGGCTAAAGATTGAACTTTCTTCGCTATCCCTGGGCCGGACACAATGATGGCTCCGGCAGGATATGTTTTTCCGTCAGACATAAAAGATTGTGCTGCCCAGGCCACATTGGCTCCTTCCTTTAAAAGCCGGTTGACGGCCCTGTAACTGTCTAGAACATTGTGATCCAGGATATAGGTCATCTCTGTTCCACTGACATTTCCCGTTGGAGGATTAGCCTTGTCCACCGGTTGCAGCAGGGCCTCGAAGGGACGGTCCACTTTTATGGCCTTCACGCCCATCTGATAAGGAAGCGTCCACCCGGTGAGGTCAAAGGTCCTTTCCGGAGGACCACCCGCATATTGTCTGCGGTCGGGGTAGATCTGCGGGCCCAGGATATCGATGAGATAGGGGCGGTACGCCTGAGACATCAGGGCAACGTATGTTCCCTCCGGATATTCATTGTCTTGGGAGTGAAAGGGTCGTGTTGCCTTATGAACTTCTATTCCCCCTGAAATGAGGATGTTGACCATCTTTGCTGCAGTATTGGGATCTTTTTGATCATGTGGAATCACATAGGCATAGGGAGCTTCATTTTTTCCTTTTTCGATAGAATTTCTGGCCATTCTGTACATGTTCATAAGGTATTTATCCCTATGTTTGGCTCCTGTTTCCAGGAAACCGATAACCGACCAATAGGCATATTCGACAATATCTCTCAGTCTCCACCATCCACCCGGCCAGGGACTGGGGTAGTTGATAGTCTGTGTGTTGCCCAAAGTGCCGAGCCCACCCCTGTTTGGGGGAGCGAGATCCTCTGCCTTTTGGAAAATTGGTGTGGCCATTCGGGTGCCTGCGGCTTCAAAGAGAATGGTTGGGACATTATGCCACAGGGCACAGGTGTGAATAGCCGACATTCGCCAATGGTTCCAAAGGGCATAGTGCATAACGGCAATCTTTCCCTGCTCTTCCAGAACTGTCCGCATATAGGCGCCGGTTAGCTCGATCTCGCGGGTGAGAAGGGGATCGAGAGAATGATGCCGGGGATCGTAAAGTGGAGAGAGAAAAAGCCGGGCCGCGGAGTTGCCCATGTGGTGCATGTCCATAAAGATCTGAGGAAACCATTCATGATAGAGGATGTTGTTGACATATCGGGTCTCCACGAGGTTGTGCATGAATGCATCCCGGTTGTTGTCATGGCCGACATAGTAGTGATAGAGCCAGGGCATAGGGGACGATTCATAGGGAGTGCCTCTGGTCTCCCGGTACCAGTCCGTAGTTAGGATGTTTCCATCCGGATTCCAACTGGGAACCAGCAGAAATATTACATCGTTAAGAATGTTTTGCATTGGAACAGAACTGTCCGTGGCCAGTACATAGGCCAGTTCCGGGGACATCTGTGTCGGGCCGCATTCCGAAGCGTGCATGCTGCAGGTGACCAACGCGATGGTCTTTCCCTCATCGGCCAATTGCGTGGCTTCTTCTTCAGGGATTTTTCCTTTGGCGAGTTTTTTTGCTATGTCTTTATACTTGTTTAGCTGGGATAAATTCTCCGGGGAGGAGATGACAGCTAAAAGAAAGGGATTTCCCATGGTTGTTTTTCCCAGCTCCTGCACAAGAATTCTGTCTGAATTATTTCCCAGGATATTAAAATATTCATGGATCTTTTCCCACCTGATCAGCTTGTAATCTGCACCGGGCTTGTGCCCGAAAAAGGTCTCGGGATCGGGAATATCCTCAGAATATGCCTCTGAAACTCCAAAGAACAAAATAAGAAAAACTCCGATAAAAAACAGAGAGATTTTTAGTCTCATTCCTTACCTCCTTCCGAATCTGAGTGGATTATAAATTCATTTAAGCTTTAAGGCAAATTTACACTCCGCAAGTTCCAAAAAGGAGTCCGTATTGGTTTTGTTTCTTGACATGCTGTCTTAAATAAGATAACTTCAGTTTTTAAATTATAATTTATAAATGTCCGCTTTCTCCGGTAAGACTGCCGGTTCATATATGGATAGTAAGCGCTTTAAAAATGTTTAAACCAAATAACTTTAAGGGGAACAAAATGCTTAAACAAAAATCTATTTATTTAAGAATGAGTGTCTGTCTTTTAGCCATCCTTATGGTTGTGGCATGTCAACCTTCATCCAAGGCCGTAGGGGATAAGGGTCCGGTCACAGATGGCAAGGGCAGGCTTGCCATGTTTGAAAAACATCTAGCGATGGAGCAGAGTTCGGAATTTGCAAATAACACATGGTTTTTTCTTGGACCGAAAAACACAAGTGGAAGAATGACGGATACTGCAATATCTACTGATAAGTCAACCCTTTATACAGGGAGTGCTTCCGGGGGAGTATGGAAAACCACAGATGATGGAGACAGCTGGGAATGTGTCTTCGAAAATGACATCACTACGTCCATCGGGGACCTTGCGGTTGCACCAACAGACAAAAACATTGTCTGGATTGGGACCGGGGAATCCAATATTTTCAGAAGTTCCCATGCCGGCTGCGGTATCTACAAATCCACGGATGGTGGAAGTACCTGGCAGCATTTTGGACTTGAAAATACAGGAACCATTGCAAGAATTGTGGTTCATCCTGAAGATGCCAATATTGTCTATGTGGCGGCTTCTGGTAACGAGTGGACGCCCAACCCAGATCGTGGTGTTTACAAAACGACTGATGGCGGAACCACTTGGGAACCTATTCTCAAAAAAGATGATCTGACTGGTGCCATTGATTTTGATATGGACCCGTCAGATCCAAATACCCTCTATGCTTCAATGTGGCAGAGAATTAGAAAACGTTGGAACGATCCGAGAACAGAAGACCATTACACTGGATGCAGTATTTATAAATCGATTGACGGAGGCGAAAGCTGGACAGAAATCGCCGAAGGACTTCCCGTTCCCGCAAACCGTGGACGAATCGGTGTGGATATTGCCAGAACAAATCCGAATATTGTCTATGCCTTTATCGATGATTATGAGGTTGTCCGTGAGCCTACAGAGGACGAATTAAATTCTACATATGGAGTTCCATCAAGCGGCTTTATTCGTGGTGCACAGGTGTTTCGTTCGGACAACAAAGGGGAAACCTGGGAAAGGGTGACTCCTTTAGACGACCAAGTCTTACAGAGATTATGTGGCACTTATGGTTGGGTATTCGGACAGATCACTGTAGATCCGACTGACGAAAACCGCCTCTATATACAGGGCGTTAGCATGGCTGTTTCTGAAGATGGCGGCAAATCCTGGGAGAGAGCTCGAACCAGCGGAGGCGATAACCATGGTTTATGGATCGATCCGGAAGACAATACATATATGATCTTGAACAACGATCATGGTGTGCACATCACTCACGATCAGGGTGAAACCTGGAAGAGTTCACGCAATACCGTTAATGTGGTTCAATTCTTTAATGTCAATTATGATATGGATACTCCTTTTCATGTCTACGGCTCTATTCAAGATCACGGCAGCCGGAAAGGCGTTGTTGATCTCAGTCAAGGCCGCGATAATATTCCTGCTGTGGATTGGGAAGGCGCGCCAGGTGGCGAAGGCAGCAACCATGCTATCGATCCGACAAATCCCAATATTGTTTATTCCGCCGGATTTTATGGAAACATTTCGAGAACGGATATCAGCACGAAGGAAAGAGGAAAGTCGATTATGCCTACGGTCAGCGATGATCTAGGTCCCCTACGTGGGCAGTGGCTGGCAGGATTTACTCTCTCTCCTCATGACCCAAATACCGTATTTCACGGCCTGCAGTATCTCTTCAAGTCAACAGACCAGGGAGAAAACTGGGAAAGGATAAGCCCTGACCTTTCAAACGGGAATCCACAGGAATTGGGAGATGTTAAGTATCAAACCATATTCACTGTTTCCGAATCTCCCCTAAAAGAGGGATTGATCTATGTGGGTACAGATGACGGACGCGCACACGTAACTCAGGACGGCGGTGAAAACTGGAATGAAATTATCGAAGGCGCTGCGGAAGAGAGATGGGTTTCAAGAATGGTCGCGTCCAAATATGATGAAGGAACCGTCTATATGACTCAGAATGGAAAGCGGAATGATGACTTTCAGGTTTATGTTTGGAAATCGACAAATTACGGTGAGACGTGGGAAGATATTTCTGCAAATATTCCTTATGGCCCTGTTAATGTTATCCGAGAAGATCCGGTTAACAAAGACATCTTGTATGTTGGCACCGATGTTGGTGTGTACATAACAAAAGATTGTGGTGAAAACTGGAGCGTATTAGGAGCCAACTTGCCTTCAGTTTATGCTCACGATCTCATCATTCATCCTCGCGATAACATTATAGTTGTCGCCACTCACGGCCGAGGTATGTGGGCAATGGATGCTGACCCGATCAATGGGGGCATTAAATAAAACTGCAAAAGGAATAGTAAGGAAATATCTGATAGAAAATAGTGGTAGTTTCAGTAGCTGAGAGAGAGCGAAGGATAGACCTGTCTAGAGAATGCGTTTAGCTTTCAACATCTTGATGATGTCCTCTTTTGCATAGAATCCAACATGCCGGAATATTTCTTTTCCGTTCTTATCTAAGAAGATTTGAGTTGGAATCAGTCGAATGCCATAGATTTGTGAATATTTAGGCGTTTTCCAGACATCGTAAAAAACCACTTGGATTTCTCCCTTATACTCTTGAGCGATTTTACGCATGACTGGCTGCATGGCTTTGCACGGTATACATTTGTCTGCTCCGAGTTCAATAAATGTCACGTTGTGCTTTGAAAAATCCAACAGCTCATCACTAACTATTAACTTTTCTTCAGGATTGATTTTGCTTCCGGCTTTTAAATCACTGAGTTGATCTTCGCCATTTTTGGAGCATCCCGAAGTTGCGACGGCAATGGTCAGAAAAATGAGAACAACTTTCCTCATGATAGTTTAAAAAGCGCGGCTTGGACTACTGTTTCAATATTTTCGTCCGTAGCAGGAGATTTCCCCTTTGTTATACCTAGGTCGGTGACTTTTATGTGCTCAAATTCAAAGAGTCCTGCCTCTTCAAGAGTAAGTTTAGTACAGTCAAGAGGGCAGCCATCGATGGCTAGAATTTTTTCAGCTTCTTTTGTGGTTTTTATGATTGCTGGGACGTGTCCGCCTATCCCAGCGAGGCAGTACATCTTGCCGGCTCCATCAGCAGTCAGTTTCCTTGCCGCTTGGTCTGAAATGGCGCCCACATCCGCGGCTCCTGAACAAGCAAAAATCAAAGTTGGAGCGGCACTGCAAATATTTTCTTTGTTGTCTCCCATCTTTTCCTCCTTGGAAATTAGTGTAGATAAAAGCTTTATATGAGTATTGCTTTTATTTCTTCCGGACTCAGAACCTTTCCAGCACTTTTTACCTCATTATCCACCGCAAGAGCAGGAGTCATCAAAATGCCGAATTTCAGAATTTCTTTGAGATCTGTCACTTTGATGACTTCGTAATCGCCATCCAGATCGTGTACAGCCTTTTCAGCATTTTCCATCAGATTCTTGCACCTTGAACACCCTGTACCCAATATCTGGATTTTTATCATTTCTTCATCCTCCTTGAATCAAAAGAATGCTCCGTATATCAAGCCGGCACTTGCTGAAAGCAAAATAACAAGCAAGATAAACACAATCGTTTTTTTCGTCCCCATGACGCTGCGAATAACCAGCATATTGGGGAGGCTCAGGGCGGGACCCGAAAGGAGAAGGGCGAGTGCCGGCCCTTGACCCATTCCGTTTCCCAAAAGTCCTTGGAGTATGGGAACCTCGGTCAGAGTGGCAAAATACATAAAAGCTCCGGCCACAGAGGCGAATAAATTCGAAAAAATAGAGTTACCTCCTACTGCAGAGCTTACCCATTCTGAAGGAATCAGCCCTTCCTGTCCCGGACGTCCGAGCAACAAGCCTGCGATGAGCACACCAAAAAAGAGAAGTGGTAGTATTTGCTTGGTAAATCCCCATGTGGAATCGAACCATTCTCCAACCTCCCCTTTATTCGTGCTGATTAAAATTGAAAGCCCGATGATACCTGAGGCAAAGGATATTACCGGATTTTGGGGAAATAACAGCCCAAGGATAAGAGAGGGGATAAAAGCCAAAACTGTCTTCCACCATTTAAGTCCAAACCAAGTGACAAGAATAACAGCCAATCCAGAGGTCAAGGTAGCTGTGATGAGCCATTTTGAGGAGTATATAAGATTCCAAAATCCTGATGGAACTTCTGGTTTTCCCCAATTCGCAAAGACAAGAATTCCAATCATCGCTGAAAAATAAATAACATTTTTCCACAGAGGTCTAGTCACCTCGGGATCAGGCAAGGCCGTCTGGGTAGTTGCTTTTTCAATGTCCTCTCTGCGGAAAATAAGATGCATCAAAAACCCGATAATGATACTAAAAATGACGGCTCCTAAAGCACGGGCAATTCCAAGTTTAGTTCCCAGGACTCTAGCGGTTAATATTATAGCCAGAACATTGATGGCCGGCCCGGAGTACAGAAAAGTTGTGGCGGGTCCTAATCCTGCTCCCATTTTGTATATTCCCGCGAAAAGAGGAAGGACTGTACATGAACACACGGCAAGAATGGAGCCCGATACGGAGGCGACGCTGTAAGCAAGAACTTTTTTTGCTTTTGCCCCGAAGTATTTCATCACGGATGCTGAACTTATGAATACAGCAATGGCTCCTGCAATAAAAAAAGCCGGAATAAGACATGTCAGAACGTGTTCTTGAGCGTACCATTTTGCAAGGTGCAGGGATTCCATTAGGGCATTGTTGAACCGGGGGATGCCCAAAGGAAGATAAAAGACACCCAGGAAAACAAAAGCCATTATCAAAAGAGGCTTCCATTCGATTTTCCAGTTTGTTTGACTCATGGATTTATGTGAAATGGAAAATTATTCTATGGCGTTCATTCGGTCTTGGGCCTGCTCTCTGAGCACGGCCTCCACACAGTCAAGAAAATTTAAAGCGCAGCGCATACGTAGGCTGTAAAACACCTGTTTGCCCCTTTTTTCGACTGTGACCAATCCGGCATTCTTAAGGATCGACAGGTGCTTTGACACCGTAGAGACATCCAGTCCAACCATTTCAGTCAACTCTTGGACACAATAAGATTTCTCCGCAAGCTCTTCAATTATAAATAGTCGTGTTGGGTGAGCCAGGGCCTTTAAAACAGCCGCTCTTGTCTCACAGCGAGCTCTTAGTTTATCGTTCAGTTTCATATTTGGCATAATAACCAAATATAAAACTGTTGTCAATAGGAGGCTGAATATTGGGTCTTCGGACTATTTTTCTAAAAAAAGACTATTTTTGTTTGGTGGCTTCCCATGCTCCTGTCATTCCCATATCAGGAAGTCCCAATTTTCCCTCCATGGAATCTCCATCAACTTTCATTGTGAATTTCACCGACATTGGCTGACCGTCCATATCTGCAGAAACTGAGAAACTGAAGACACCTTCCTCCACAGTAACTTCTTCGATAGGATTTTCAACCATGCTGCCATATTGATCTGACATATGGCCCACAAGTTCCCCATCCTCAAGCTTTAAAACCAGGGTGAGAACATTAGGATCGACCTCTCCTTCGAGAGTGCCCTCTCCCTCCCATGTCCCCACTAGATCCGCAGGTTTCTGAGCGGACAGGCTGAAACTGGTCAGCACTACTACAACTAAAACATAAATCCATTTTGACTTTTTCATAATCTTCTCCGTAGGCATTTTGATGTAATAATTAAATGAATTTTCAATTAATAGTACGTAAAAGTACTATTTAAAGTTCCAAGAAAGTCAGAGGAAGAATAGGGTAAGAGTATCAAAAATCTTCCACTTTTACTTTTTCGGGTGTTCCGATGAATCTTAATTCAAGCTTTACAAGCGTCTCGTTGCCTTCAGTAAATGTGCAGTCAAAAGAGAGAGAATGTGTGCCTTTGGAGACTGTGAGTTTTTCAGCATCTATCTCTATTTCGTCTATTTTTTGCCAGTTTTTGCTGAAAATTATTGCTTTGTCTCCACCTCTATATTTTATAGTTTGCCCAGG
>CAZLLG010000020.1:10021-23467 GCA_964560275.1 uncultured Eubacteriales bacterium
CCAAGCATGTAATGTGATGGGCAGTTCACATTGTTTAAAATTATCAATATCGAATTTAAAAACTTGAGAAGTTCCACCAGCTGATGTGAGGATAAAATTCATGGGCAAATTTTCAGCTGGATTTTCGAAAGAAAAAAAGGAGGATAAGGGCTCTCCCGGCTGCCTTTCTTTTTTCTCATGTTTGAATTTATACGAAAAAACTTGGGATAGGCCCCATTCTTTTTTTTTGCGTGTGGCTAAGTGAAACTCGTTATCAATATCTTGCATAAGCTGCTTTTGGCTTTTTTTGAACACTCTGGACATCCTTGCTTTTTCCCACTCACCTAAAAGTTTTAGAATTTTTTCTGCATGTCCATTTAACTCAAGTGATTTGTAATCTGTAAAAAATGCATACCCAGCGTCAAATGCAACGGAGCGTGCCAGCATCCACTCAATATCTTCAATGCTGGTTTCTGAAGTCATCTTGAACCAACCTAACATCCCGGGCATGAAATTTCTTTGGAAATATTTTTGATTACGAAGACGGTATTCAGTCTGGCTTTCGCGGAATCCGGCATACCAAGGTTCTCCCCAATTCATCCTCGTGTAAATGTGCCAAAAAAAATGACCCGATCGACTGGCATCCGCAATGTAGTGCTGTTTTATTTCTTCCCTCAAAAAATCATACCAGGTTTTTGCAAACAGAACTTCTCCGTAATTGCCCATCCCTGTTGAGTGGTTGCCTTCCAGTCCATCGAATGAAATCTGCCTCAATCCGGTTTTGTTAAATAACTCGGCAATATTTTTTGCGACTTCAATACTCAGTTCAGAATTCGTCAGGAATACGTTATATCCGTGATCAGCGAGTTTGCTGATGTTTTCGCCTTTTTTATGTGAAGATGCAGTGGTCCCAAAGGCTCCTCTCTGGCATTCCAATAATATCCATGGGGCTTTTTCAGAAACTCCGCCGTAGCGAATCAACTCACCGCCAATAATGACTGTTTTGAGAAAATTCCTTTTGAATTGATTGAAAAAATCAGGAGCTTCAATAAATAATTCTGTCTGCATTGGATCGATATCTTGGGTAATGATGGAGCTTCCAATTTTAGCCAATCGTGTGTCCGGGATAGGCGTCACATAGGCATCATTGGTCGTAATAAAATTGGACAATGTGTGAATACCCAGCAAAACTCCATCCAGTTCGGCTTTCTCGACACAACTTTTCAAACTCGCTATACCATTGGGAAAATACTTTTCCTTAAGTTTGAAGTGTCCCCAGGTTTCAAATGGATCCCCATGATAGAGATATCTTAATCCGGCTTTTTTCGTGACGGCCAATGCTTTTTCTATATCCATTTCACTAAAATTCAATATTATGTAAGCCGCTGATGCAGACGCTGCTGTTTTACCCCACTGTCCATCAATTTGAGGATGAGGCAAACCTTCTGCCATTTCTATGGCTCCGATTGTTTCCAGAGTGTTCTCTACCGGACAACCAAATAAGGCAATTTTAGACCCGATAATTCCTCCATCTTCATACGCTGGCGCAGCAAATTTTTCATGTTCCCAATTTTTAATAACCCGGTCTTTGTTTCTGTTTCGGCAGTATGCCTGTAATGTGCTTCCATATTCTGTTGGTTTTCCGGCCTCAACAGAATAAAGTACTCCTTGTCTTCCTTTTTCTATGGCGAAGTTTTCGTCTGATTCAAAAATATCCGTTTGCGGCAGATGATCATTTTCATTCCAGGGATAACCTCCCAGTGTTTTCATATTTAAGGCCTGTATTCCGATCGAATATTCTTCATTCCGGACAACCCCGATCGTTTCACCGATAATTTTTTTGATTGTGGTTGGGTAGGGACCCCATACAATCAATTCAATATTTTCTGCATCAGAAATATCTCTCAATTCAAAGAAGATATGCGTATCTTTTGATTCAACCTTGATCTTTGCGATTATATCGTTTTGAAAACTCAATAGAATGACTTGGTTCTTTTCATCTAGATTGGCCGATAAAGGGAAAAACATTTCTTTTCGGATTCTGATGGCTAGGAGAGGAGCGGAAATATTTTCTGCTAAATAATTTTTTCCCGTATTCCTATCGACAAATTTCTTTATGAGGCCGTGCTGATTTATTGAAATTTTAAACGCATTTGATTCAAAAACAAAAAGCTGATTTTGTTTGGAGCAAAAAACTAATAACAAGCAAATAATTGTCCCTAATATTAAAATGCGTCTCATGATTTTATCCTTATTTATCTCTAATAACTCCAGAAATCTTTATTGTCCAGGCATATTGACATGGGGGATTTTTTCGAACCGAATCAGGAACTTCAACGATAAAGCCGTTTTCCTTTTTTACCCATTCCAGGGACCCATCGACTCCAAGCATCGATATTTTAGCTTCATTTGCCGGGCTAATAGAAGACAACCTAATCTTTGGAGGGGGCGACGTCTCGTTCTCACGGCCAAGATAAATGGCGTATACTGTTCCATCTTTTAGTTTTGTTAAATTTACATTGCCTTCTTGATAGGGATCTATCGGGCGTGAATTGTATATGGCTTCTTTATTTACAGTCATCCATTTACCAAAATCTTCCAATCTCACATACGCTTCCTTGTACCATGTGCCTTCAGGGCTCGGTCCGATATTTAACAGTAAATTGCCGCCTTTGGAGACGATATCCACCAACATGTGAATCAGTTCACGGCTGGATTTAAATTTAGGAGAGAAGCTGTAGGACCATCCACCTCCCATTATGATACAAGACTCCCAGGGATAGGGAAGCATTTTTTCTGGAACTTGATTTTCCGGAGTCAAATAATTTTGAAAAGGGCCTGAAACAGCCCGATCGACAACAATCAATCCCGGCTGTTTTTCTCTTGCTTTTTTGACAATTTCATCCATCCGTACATCCTGACTCTGCAGATTAGCTTGTTTGAAATCTTTTTCTTTTCTATAGACCAATAATTCCTGTTCGGTATAAGGTTGAACCCATCCGCCATCAAGCCATAATATGTCTACAGCCCCATAATCGGTCATCAATTCATCAATTTGATTCTGGGTATACTGCACAAATTTTTCCCAGCGTTCAGGATATTTTTTTATATTGTAGTTGACATTTCTGTCGGGAGTGGCAAAGTACGGCCACCAGTAATATTCACTGTGCCAATCGGGTTTGGAGAAGTAGGCTCCCGTCCATAATCCCTCTTTTCTGAATGCCGTGAATATTTCTTTTGTGACATTAGATTTTGGATCTGTGCTAAAGAGACAGTCCTTATCTGTAATTTTGTAGTCTGTATATTTTGAATCAAACATACAAAATCCGTCATGGTGTTTTGTGGTGAAAACAACGTATTTCATCCCGGCTGCTTTGGCGGCCTTTGCCCATTTTTCGGGATTAAATTTCTTTGGATTAAAAGTGGTTTTTAGATTTTCGTAATCGATTTTGTACTTTCCGTAGTTTTCAAACCTTGCCTTTGTCCTCCGGGTCCAACCGACATCTTCGGAACACAGTGACCACGATTCGACAATGCCCCACTGGCTGTAAGGCCCCCAATGCATGAGAAGTCCAAACTTTAAATCCTGCCACTCTTCGAGTTTTTCCAAAACTTTAGGGTCTGTTTCCGGATAATATTGTTGTGGACTTTCTTGTGAAAAAAGACATGTAAAAAGACCGGCAAGAACAATAATGATTATAAGTCTTCTAAACATGAATAATCCTCCTCTTGTCTTGTCCTCCTCAAACATCTGTTACAGTTCTATCTTTTGTCATTCTTCCTTAATTTCCACAAGGCCGGCTTTTTCCATGGCCGTAATATAATCGATCACTGACTGCAGCTGAACATCGGGAGAATCTGGCGTGATGACGTAGGCATATTTAAATTCATCGCTGCTGGTGTTGAGAAATGCGTGCTCAGCCCGGACGATCCGGTAGATATCCAGTATTGTACGATTGCCATCGATAAGAATAGGAATTTCGGAACGGGCCAAACGCGGCATCACTGGGCTTTTTTTGGGGATGTGTTTATTAACATCTGTGCTCTTGGATTTGTAGTCTTCGGAGTAGACCGGGTACAATTTATGCGGTACTTTGTGGCTAAAGAGTTCTTCTTGTTCCGTAATTCTAATTTCTTGAGGTTCAACATCAAGAATTTTGCAGCGGGTCTTGTATATATTTTTTAGACGTGCTGCATGATTCTCGCGGCTGGATTCTAAACTTGTTGTCAATTGAGTCAACAAAGCTTTCACGTCCTCAGTATCTGAAAGATCTGTAACTGACATCATGTTGCCCTTCCCCTTGAGAAAGGCTCCTTCAATTTTATTTCTGGCAGCCAAATATCCGGGATGGATTTTATCAACATCATTCTGCAGCAGTAAAACACACTGCCGAGAGACCTCTGCCATCCATTTATCTCCATTAGCTGCACTTTCCCAAGCCAGATCTTGGGCCTCCTGCTCCGCAGCAGTTGCGAGATAATAAAATGCGGACGCAGCCATAAAACCTACCCGCTTCATCTCCGTAGGATCAACATGCTTTGATCGATCTTCACTGCTGTGATAGAAATTATCGCCGTAATAATTGAACTGCATAGTGGGGATTCCTGCGGCCAGAAAGATGGTGTGATCACTGCCGCTGATGTAAGGACAGAGCCGGTAGTTGAACTGACTGTTTGTTCCCCATTGGGTTCGGATGAAAGTTTGATCGACACACAGCAGCAGATTGGCCATCAGGTCGTTCAAATAGCTCGGGCAGGAGTCAGGAGTTTTTTTCATGCGCAAATAGGCGTCGGTGGTTTTAAGGTCAGCTCCGGTCATATCAAAATTGAGCGCAGCTATCAGCTTGTGCTGCATTTCGGGATATTTATACATGAACTCCCGAGTCCCGCTGATCTCGGGTACCCATAAGAAACGAATGGTTCTGCGAGGTGTATCTAAAATTCCTTGAGAAATGAGTTTGGTCAGAGTGCGTCCCACTTCGAGAATTGTCGCCACTCCTGAACAATTGTCATT
The DNA here is from genome assembly GCA_964560275.1 of uncultured Eubacteriales bacterium. Classification (GTDB taxonomy): domain Bacteria; phylum Acidobacteriota; class Aminicenantia; order Aminicenantales; family Aminicenantaceae; genus JAUWVG01. Next base: position 15,015 of record CAZLLG010000020.1, read on the forward strand.
AGCTCCGGGGGTTGCAATCCGTTCAAAGAGATGTGCGACCATAAGCAGTTCTCCCGCCTCAGGATCTGTTCCGGGTATGGCGGCAGACACCACATTCATTTTATAGGGAAGCATTTGGGTTTTAATCTGGGCTCTCATAACTACTTTTACATTTCTTTCAAGTAGGGAGCGGATTTCATCATGCTGTCTCCTGGAGAGTACGAATCCAAATCCTTTTTCGTCTTTTTGAAGACGGATTGACTGCCATCCGATCTGTGTAGGCAGGGCGCCGGGATAATTTCTGTTGATTCCAGAGCTGCCAGTTCCCAGTACGCCGAGGGCTTTTCGGCTGTTTACGGCGGAACGGAATAGACCTCCGACTGATCCTGAGCCCAAAACGATCTTTCCTTTGACGCTTTTTCCCCTAAAGTCTTGGTCCCGGCCCGCTCCAACATAGACCACCTCTGAAGTGACATCCGTGTCACTGCTGCCCGATGCTACAGCTTCGGGAACGATTTCTAGCCCAGCGATTTTCTTTTTGACTGGTTCGATCATCCAGAGTTCAGCTTCCACTGCATCCCAAATTTCTCTGGAGGGAAAAAAGTCCACCTTGACTTCGGAAAGACCGTATTGTTTAGCCAAACGGCTGACATATTCTGTTTCCATAAACTGATCAGAATATTCTTCTTTTTGTCGATCCCGGTCCACGGATAGAATTTCCACGTGTCTTAGAGCCAATTCACCCGAGAATTCATTCAAGACCGCTTCGCGGATGTTGTGTGAAACTAGCCAGCGGTCCACCTCTTCAGCCTCACCGGAATCCATCGCACACGTAGCCAGTAAGGCAAAGGAAATTAAAATTAACATTCGAAACAGAAAAAATGGAAGATTGTGATCGCTCATGTTGTCCCTCTTTGTATTCATGCGAAAAATTTTATCGGATAAAACTTATCAAACTTCGAAAGAATTTTAAAGTCTCTGGACATGATCAATGCAATTGAATTTGTATCTAAAAGCCTGTTTAATGAGTGAAGTAAATGGAGAAAAGACAATGAAAAAATTTATTGTAATCTATCATGCTTCAGCATCAGCCATGGAGAGAATGCAAGATGCTAGCCAGGAAAATATGAATAAGGGAATGGAGCAATGGCAATTGTGGGCAGAAAAATGTGGCAGTGGTTTGGTTGATTTGGGAACTCCACTGGGAGGCGGACAAAAGTTAACTCATATCCTCAGTTAAAGATTAGCAAACCATCCGCTCTGAGAGTCCAGTCTTTCATGGTTGAGCGGACACCCCAATACCGTATTGGACTGTAGAGAAATATCCAAGGCGCATCGTCCCGGATTCTTGTGTATATTTGCCGATAGATTTTTTGTCTTTCCAAGGTGTTGAAGGTGGCCTCAGCTTGTTTAATCAGGGCATTGACGTCTTTGTTTTCATATCCCTGCCACCAAGGTCCCTGCAGTGTTGACTGGATTTTTTCTCGGAGCACTCGATAGGTGCTTCGAGGGCTTGAGTCAAAACAGCATGCGTCGCTTATGTTTTTGTCTCTAACCATCTCTGAGTATGCGGCCCGGTCCATATGTTCAAAAACATTTAAAGATATTCCAACTTGCTTGAATTGTTTTGCCATCATTTGTACGAGTTGCGGCGCTTCGTCGGGCATAACAGAAGGGATATCAAAAACCAGATTCAATCCATCACCATATCCCGCCTCAGCAAGAAGGCTGCGGGCTTTCTTAGGATCATAGGGATAAATCGGCGTCTCTGGATTATAGCCAAAGTGATTAGGTGTCAAGTAGCCGTTTAAGGGTATGGCAGCTCCATTCTTCATTTCTATAATAATCTCATCCACATCTAAGGCAAAGTTTAATGCCTGCCGAACTCGCCAGTCCTTTAGTGGACCTTTCTGAGAGTTGCACATGAAAATTATACATAATCCGCTCTTTAGCTCATAAATGGAAGCTTTCCCTCTCTTTTCTATCTTATTTGCTTCCTGTAGACTTATTCCTGCAATGATATCAGCTTGTCCTTTAAGTAAAGCTTCGCTGCGTTTTTTTGAGCTGCTCTCAGCGATCCAGTGAATTTCTTTATATTTTGGGCTTTTGCCCCAGTAATCCTCATGTGCTTTGAGGATTGTCTTATTGCTTGTTTGTTCTGTAATTTTATATGGCCCACTGCCCACGTATTTTTGAGGCAGTTCGTCTAATTCACTCTTTGGGCTTATCGGCATTGCAACCAAAAGATCCAATAGATCAGCCATGGGTTCTTCGGTGACTATCTGTACCTGTTGGGCATCATGTGTAGAAATCTCAGCGCCTCCTAGATAGCTTAGATAAACTCCCTGGGTTCCAAAAGCACCTCCTATCGCCGGATCCAATATCCGTCCAAGAGTGGCTGCTACATCTTCTGCATTCAAAATGTCACCATTTTGAAATTTCACCCCCTCTCTCAATTCAAATGTCCAAGTGAGGCCATCTTCCTCCACATTCCAACTTTTTGCCAAGGAAGGCAAATAATTCCCTTGGCCATCTCGTTTAACGAGTGCTTCATAAACGGTAAAAATCAGGCTAAGCCTATTTGCTGAATCACTGCAAATATGGGGATCTCCAAGTGAAACGGATGATTGCATAACAGTAATCTTTTCCAATCGATCTGGAGAAATTGAATCGTTTTTGCATTGACTGAAAAAAACTGTTAGGAGTAGAAAAAATGGAATTCCTACATAAAACAGTTTTTTCCTGAAAATGACTTTTTCATTACCATTATCTCCTTCACAGAAGCTCATCGGAGTTTATTTTCGAGTTCTTCTTATGTTTGTATTTTTTTGCCTATAAATTTCCCCTTTTTTTTCCAATAAAGGCTGCCTCACCCATGTCTGAAATCATCGTTCCTGTCATTTCATCATCCTCAATCATGGCTTCAACTTCTATGCCCATCATCTGACCACCGGCATCTATATTTACTGAGAATGTCAGTTTATTGTCATTAAAAACAATATCTTCCATAACACTTTCACCCATATCAAATTCGAGCGATCCCGTGAGAACATCCTTTTCCATTTTATAAATAAACTGCATCACCATTCCCATGTCTGTAAGTTCCACATCCCAAGTTCCTAACAGCGCACTGTTTTTCTCTGATTGAGCGAATAAACCTGTTGTGTTGGGAAAACCTAAAGATATTATCATTGACAATACTAAAGCCATACCAAAAATTCTATTCATATTTTCCTCCTTGGGTTATATTGTACAACCTCGTCATCTTATGAATTTCCCAGAAAAACGTCAAGTTTTCGAAATTCGTTACCTTTAAAAAATCGGTGGTGCATTAATTTGTCTGACATAAGGCTGTTTTAAAGTATTATAGAATAAATCCAAGTCTTTGATTTGAAGGAGATCTTCGATGAAAAAAATGAGCACAGTTTTTACTTTATTTCTTATTATGTCTATCGGTACTCTATTAATATCCTAAGAGTATGTCTTGCCGAAAAAACACACTATTCCTCGATATCTCACCAAACTTTTGTTCAGTGAACCCAGAGCCGACATTGCATTGATCAAGCTCATAGATCCACCAGACATCACTCATGCCAAACTTGGGGATTCGGACAACTTGGCCGTTGGCCAGCGTGTTTATGCCATCGGGAGCCCATATGGGTTGGAATTCTCTTTTTCTGCTGGTCACATTAGCGGATTCCGGGACTTTGACCGGCTGTATGATGGAACCATACTGACGGAATTTGTCCAAACAGATGCAGCCATAAATTCAGGAAACAGTGGAGGACCACTTTTCAACACAAAAGGGGATGTCGTAGGGATTGCTTCCCGGATCATCACAGCTTCAGGCGGGTCTCAAGGTTTGGGCTTTGTTGTCAGCATCAATACCGCTAAACAACTTCTGGCTCTCGAAGAACGCGTCTGGATCGGCTTTGAGGGGATTTTTTTGGATTAGGAAATGCTCTCTCGGTTGCTCAACCAGGATCTAGAGGGAGGCATTCTGATACAATATGTGGCCAAAAATAGTCCTGCGGATAGGGCAGGGCTTGTCGGAGGAACCATACCCGTGAAAATCTACGGGATGGATATACTCCTTGGTGGAGACCTGATTATCCAAATAGGAAGTCAAGAAACTTGTCACAGCGATTGCCTCGTAGATGCTTATGAAGTTATCACAAACCAAGATAATATTCCGCTAAAAAATATGCGTAAGGGGAAAATTTTTGAAACGGTTATTGATGCCTCAGGAAGTCATAAAAACTATCTAAAAAAATAATGAAGATTTTATTCAGTTGTTCTCCATTCATTCCGGATATCGAAATCGAAAGTCCTGTCTGAAAAGAATAATTGACAACTAAGAACGCTCTCTTTAAGGCTTTGTAGTCTGCGTTCTGGATCCTGGCGCTTCCGGTCGAGCATGAAGCGGTTGATAAACGCCCAGCTTTCCACCGCCAGGTAGTGTCATATGAGTGAGCAAGCCCCAACCTTTGTCCTGAACAGGACTGCATATGACTTTCTGGTTATTCATCTCTTTAATGAAAGCCTCGATGTCGTCGCACATCAGATACAATTTGTGAATATCGTTTTTGTCGGATGGGTGCACTGCTACTTCCGCAGGCGGCAATCCGAAGATTAGCCAGCCATCACCCGCATCGATGTTCGTTAGTTTGAGTTCATTGCGTAAAAACTCGCGGTCAGCTTGAGGGCTTGTACTGAAGATAATTGAATGCGCACCTGTTATCATTATGGGCCTTCCTCACTGTATGATATTCTAAATAGTCAGTTGGTATATTTTATTTATGTATCCCATTTCGATTTTTCCCAAAATACTCTTTCATGGGACTGAAATACGCATCTATCCAGCCCTGTTGATATTGCATGCCATGAGCGGGAAGTCGGGAATGTCGGATTGTGATTTTGGTTCCATCCGCTTCTGATTCAAGCAATATCTCCAGGAGTGAATCCTTGTCAGTGTCTTTAAATTCGGCTGTACGCCACTGCTGAAGGATTCGAGTGGGGGAATCCAATTCAAGATTTTTCCCCTGAATGTATCCATCCCATGCTTCAAATGCTTCGCCAATTCTATCTGATACCCGGGCTGGGCTTCCAGTCATATTTGTATGTTCCTTTGAATTGAGCCATGCGGCGTAAATCACATCCTGGGATGCCGGGATGATTTCTGAAACCTCAAATTCAATGCTCATGCACAACCTTCTTTATCCCAGATTTTTGAACCAGTCAACTATGGCTTTTCCTATCTTTTCGGGGTGGTCCTCTTGAAGATAATGTTTTCCTTTGCCCAGATACACATCGTTCAAGTTTTTTAATTCCCGTTTTATCAAATTGACATCCTTTTCTTTAAGGATAGCTCCCGGTTTTGCCCAGAATAACAGTTTAGGAATATCTGATTGTTTCAGCTTTTCATAATATCGCTGAACGATTTCTGTATTATCGGCAGGAAAGTCGTCGATGGGGATCTCATTCTGCCAAACCAGCACAGGCTTCCGATTCGATTCTTCAAGAAAAGGTTCCCGATAAAAATCCATTTCTTCTTTTGACAGTTTCCGCACCATAAAATTTGGAAGAACTTTTTCGACGAAGAAATTATTTTTAACGATCATTTTGTGTCCTTTCTTGGGGTGCCGAAATCTCCTAAAAAGAAATTTCGGTACTAGAGCAAATTCTTTCCAGTACATGGGCCACATCACAGCTTCCATGAAAACGATACCTTTGACATTGTTTTCATTATTCATGGCGTAGTTGAATCCTATGCCCGATCCCCAGTCGTGGATCACTAAAACAATGTCTCTCAGGTTAAGGAGTCGGATAAACTCATCGATGTACCTGATATGTGTGGGAAATCTATAGTCAATATCTGGTTTGTCTGATTTTCCCATTCCGATCAGATCTACTGCGATCATTCTGCCCATAGGCCGGACATGAGGGATGATATTCCTCCAAAGATAACTTGACGTTGGATTGCCATGTAGAAAGAGAAATGGGGTTCCCTCTCCTTCATCGATGTAAAACATTTTCGAGCCAAGTACCTCAATATATTTGGATTCAAAAGGAAATTCTGCTGATGTCATTTTTACTCCTTTACCGATAGTCGGCCTAGCCATTTCTTATGGCGGTGATCAAAAACTCTCTCATTGGCTTTGCAGCTAAATAATAATCCATGAAAATATCCACTAAACTGGAATCCAGGATCAGTTTCACATCCAGCTTGGCGAAATAATAAAATGCTTTGTTGTATAAGAGAGGTTGTTTTTCTGCTGCGTCCATAAACTCGGAAGGGATGCGTTTGTATCACCATGGATGAAGCCGTATTTTTTTTTAAAGATTGGATCGGCCAACAGCTTTGAAAATGTGTTAAGATCTTCTGATATATATTTTCTGATATTGTACAAGTGGTCTTTCTCAAGGCTGTGGGCCCCTCCGTATATTGTAATATTTTCTGTATCGATGGAGAAATAGAAACCGGGGAAATCCTTATCCCTTTTTCCAGTCCGAGAAATAAGTGCTGAAACATGAGTTTTGTACGGAGTTTTGTCCATGGAAAAGCGAATGTCCCGATTGATCCTAAAAATAGACTCCTTTGGTGTAATCTTTATCTCAGGGTCATCAGCCTGCATTTTTTCGATAATCCGTTCCACAAAGGAATGGAAAGGAGTCTTTACGAATGTTTCATACCTTTTTCTGTTCAAATCGAACCATTCTTTGTTATTGTTTTTGGATAACTCCTTAAAGAAATCGATGAAGTCTTCTGAAAATAATTCCATATTTTATCCCTCCTGACGTCTCTTCATGAGCCAACTAAACTCTATTAAATATATAGATATTATATCATTAAATCAAGGAAGATGCTAAATGATTGAAAAGAAATGCTGGGCGATACAGGATTTGAATCAGATTATGAAGAGACGATTATCTCAGCATTTCCGCAATTTTGGGACGAGTTTTTTGGATCCGTTCATAGTCCAGCCTTAATCCCATCGGCTTGAGGGCTTCCCCAATGGTGTCGTAGATGAATTTGATATCTTCAAAAGGCGCCAAAACGATTTCCAATGCGGTAGATCCGGTGTTGTTCCTTAGATTTTTGTCAGCACCTTTGTCCAACAGAGCCTCGACAATTTCGGTGTGACAAAAGAAAGCGGCAAGGTGAAGTGGAGTAGATCCCTCATTGTTTGTAAGCGTCAGATCGGCCTCGGCATCAATCAAGGTCTTGGCTGCTTCAGTCTGGCCGAACGTGATTGCAGCGATCAAGGGAGTGGATCCATACTCATCTATTTCATTCAAATCCGATCCGGCTTTGATGTGCAGCCGAATGACATCAACTCTTCCCTGAAGGGCTGCCATGTGGAGGTCCATTCGAGGAGTTGGATTCTCCTGCTTTCCACAGCAGACTAAGATTAGGATTGAAGCTACGAGAACGACTATTTTTACTGTGTTCATCCTTAATTCTCCTATGTGTTTAATATTTTGATCTAAAAACTTTTCTATAAAAATAAACTATAAAATTGCTGGCTGCAGATGTGGATAAAATCAAAATCAGATACTTAACAAGTGAAGGGATTCCCGTGTTGAGCATGGTGAGTGCTATACAGCCTAAAACGATTACGTGAATGATATAGACGCTATAAGAATTTTTGTTCATCTCTTCAAAAATTTTTCCTGATTTATTCAGGAAAAATCTGAAAGTGTTTATCATCACGTACAGCACACACAGTAATGAAAGGAGAAAACTAAACTGAATAAGAAGAGAATCGACTGTCTCTGAGAAAATATATTTGCCCGGATTTAGAAGAGAATTATAGAGTAAGGAAATATAAAGAGCTACTGGTATCCATGCCGCACAACACAGGATAATGTAATTTTTTTTGCTTTTCTCGTTTGATTCGAATGTCTTGAGTTTAAAGCACAGAGAGCCCACTAAAAAAGTTAAAAAGTAGATCAATAGTCTTTCATTTTGGAAATCAATAAATATCGTTTTTGTCCAACCCTGAACTCCAAAAATGTCCATACAAAAACTATAAATAAAACCTATGAAAAAGAATCCTCCAATAGCTCCCTTCAGCGTGATTTTTGAGATGGTTATATTTAGTCTTGATAGAAATACATACAGAATGTCGAATAAAAAAAGAACAGGAAGAAACCACAACCAATTTTGACTCCAAATTCCATTGCTCCAGTGAAAGTATGTAGTCCAACTTTCTTGAGGAAGATTCCGAGAGTATAGAAATATAACTTTGTAAATTGGGATTAGCGTTAAAACAGCGATAATCCAGGGGACCATTATCCTTTTAAATTTGGATTTTAGAAATGTCCATGATTTCTTGTTATTTAAAGACAAGGGCGTAAGATAACCTGCAATAAAAAATATGGTTGACATAACAAAAATATCTAATATTAGATCGATAATCTCAATACTATTGATAATTGAAGGATCGTAAACGATCCAAAATAAACCTCCC
>CAZLLG010000021.1:0-18390 GCA_964560275.1 uncultured Eubacteriales bacterium
TCTTAGATGAGTAAACGTTAGAAGCTTCGGTCAGGTTTTTATATGAGCCAACACGGCCACTTAATTCATGATTGTCTTCCGGAAGTCGCTCTGATATAAAATAGTGTCATGAAGAAACATACAAATAAATTTGTCCTCATCTGGATTTTTGTATTGGCAGGTGTCTTTTTTTCCGGCTGCAGAGAAAAACAGTTTGAAGAGAAGAGGCTCCCATCGATTGATGTCGAAGCCCTAAAATCACAGCTCGATCTTAAGACAGAAGAAGACCCTATTATGGGTGGAAATATTTCTTCGGGGACTTTTACAGTTTTTGAGAACCGGGACTCTCGACTGGGACGAACTATCAAACTCGATGTGATCATCCTTCATGCTTTCAGCGAGACTCCAAAACCCGATCCATTTTTTCCGTTAGCTGGAGGTCCCGGGGGAGATGTTACTGGCAGCGTCAATGGGTATAAAAAGTCCTGGATACGGGAAGAGCGGGATATTGTGTTTGTCAGCCAGCGCGGTACAGGAGGGGACAATAGACTCGACTGTCTCTTAGCCACCTCTGACGAAAATCTGCAGAGCTATTTCGATCCGCTCTTTGATCTCGAAAATTTCCGGGCTTGTCTCGAGGAACTGCAGAAAAATTTCGATCTCACAATGTATTCGACCTGTATGGCTGCTGACGACCTGAATGATCTCCGCCTGGCTCTGGATTATGACAAAATCAATTTAACAGGCACATCTTACGGAACACGTGCAGCTCTTGTGTACATGCGGCGGCATCCCGATACTGTCCGCACTGCAATCCTGAATGGAGTCCTTCCTATTGCGAACAAAAATCCTCTTTTTCACGCATCATCGGCTCAGGAGGCCATCCAGCTTCTTCTGACCGATTGTTTTGAAAATCCCGAATGCCGTTTTGCTTTTCCGAATCTTGATAATGAGTTTTTGACTGTTTTAGAGCGTTTAGATGAAGAGCCCGCCGGAGTTCAAGTCGATCATCCTGTGACCAAAGAACGTGTCGTTGTGCATTTGGATCGCGCCTCATTTTTAGAGGCTCTCCGTATGATGATGTATTCTTATGGGCGAAACCGCGAGGTGCCGTATTTAATTCATCAGGCCTTTTTAGGCGACTACGAGCCCTTTGCCGCGACAGGAATCCAGAGGAGCCGGAATATACGAAGAAGCCTGGCGTTAGGAATGCTGCTCAGTGTGACCTGCGGAGAAGATCTCTCCCGGATCACAAATGAGGAAATCGTCCGATTTACATCTGGGACATTTTTGGGAGAAGACCGTGTTCGCCAGCAGATGGCCGTGTGTGAGTTCTGGCCCATGTCAAATATTCCGGATAACTTTGGTGATCCCGTTCAGGTGAATGTGCCGGTCCTTCTTTTATCAGGGACAATGGATCCTGTCACTCCACCAATTTGGGGAACAAAAGCGGCCAGCCATCTCCCCAATGGTCTTCATCTTGTAGTGCCCGGTGCACACGGCGTGGGAGGAGACTGCATCAGATCGATCGAAATGCAGTTTCTGGAATCCGGATCAATTGAAAACTTGGATATTTCTTGTGTTGATTTAATTGAGACCAGACCCTATAAAGTCTCTGAAGACCGATGAACACAATTTATGATCCACTCGCTATCGTACAGGCCGCCGGGCCGCCCGGCTCGATCTCTTTTATCTACGGATTGCCAGACCCGGAGACCTTTCCCCTTAAAGAGCTTAATTCTGCTTTTGAATTTGTATTTGAGAAAAAGGGGGAGTTAGCTCTCCAGTACGGTCCCAATCAGGGATATGGGCCCCTGATCGACTATCTTAGAGATAAAATCAGACGAGAGGAAGGCCAGGTTTTGGAACGGCCTCAAATAATGCTGTCCGGAGGGGCATCTCAAGCACTGGATCACTGCTGCTCTTTATTCACTAGGTCTGGAGACTCAGTGATCGTCGAAGCCCCTAGCTATCACGAATCGCTTCTGCTCTTTAAAAACCATAAATTGTCTCCTCAGTCCATTCCCGTCGATGAAGATGGGATGAATATGACCATGCTTAATTTGCGACTTAAAGACTTAAGAGCACAAGGTGTTAAACCAGCCTTTATTTACACCATCCCGACATTCCAGAATCCCAGCGGAATCACATTATCTGAAAAAAGAAGGAGAGAGCTGATAAATATCGCAAAAGAAGAGGATTTAATCATTATTGAAGATGATGTTTACTTCGATCTCGCGTATGAGGAAACAAAAATCCCCACTCTCTTCTCTTTGGATGAGGGGGAGCGGGTTATTCGTTTTGGAAGTTTCTCGAAGCTCATTGCACCCGGGCTCCGATTGGGATGGATTTTGGGTCCGGAAGGTATTATCAAACGCCTTATACGGAGCGGACTCAGAAGTATGGGGGGAGGCGCCAATCCGCTTTCAGCTGTTGCCATGGCGGGCTACTGCCGGAAGGGTCAGCTCGAGCCTCACATTGTCTTGCTCAAGCAGGTCTACAGAAAGAGACGGGATGTCTTACTGGCTGCTTTAGAGAACAGTATGCCAGTAGGAGTTTCCTGGACCAAACCTGGGGGAGGATTTTTTGTCTGGATCACCCTTCCGCAAGGGCTGCAGTCTGAGGACGTAAAAAGAGCGGCAAGGGAAAAAAAGATATATTTGCTGGCTGGGGATCCCTTCTTTGCCGATTTGCAGAACTCGCAGCATCTCCGCCTGTCTTTCAGCTATTTGCCTCCTGACAAGATTCGGGAAGGCACAGTGAAACTGGCAGAAATCCTAAAATCTATGATGGGTTGAGACTATTTTATCTCTTGTTTTTCATAGACGATCTTGCCCCCCACAATGGTGAAGTCAATCTCTGTTTTTGGAATATCCTCTGGATCGATTGTGAGGAGATCCTGTGAGAGCACAACCATATCAGCCAGCTTGCCTACCTCGAGTGATCCCTTTATCTCTTCTTCGAAAGACGCGAAGGCGGCTCCTAAGGAGTAAGATTTGATAGCTTCGGCCATCGTCAACCTCTGCTCAGGGTAATAGCGTGTGACCAGTTCATACAGATTAAACATGGGATTTAATGATGAGACCGGCCAGTCCGTTCCCCAGGCGAGGACAGCACCATTGTCTTTGAGGGTTCTGACCATATCCACCCGCCTTGCCCGTTCTTCTCCGAGGCGGATTCTCTTATATATTTCGCTTCCCGTAATTGTCGGCTGCATAGAGGCGATCACACCGAGTTGGGCAAATCTTTTTGTATCAGCCAAGGTGTTAACGGTATTGTGTTCGACACGGTGTCTGAGTCCCTTTTTTCCGTATTTTTCTTGGGCCCTCTCGACGGCGTTGAGAACCCAGTTTACGGCCTTATCTCCAATGGCGTGGACGCCGATCTGATAGCCATTTTTATGTGCTTTTTCGACCAGAGCGTAGAATTCGTTCTCTCCCATCTGGGGAAGACCAAAATTGTCCGGTTCTTCCGAAAAAGGTTCGAACATCAGAGCCGAGCGGACACCAATCGTTCCGTCAATAAATATTTTCAAGAATCCGACTTTCACCCATTCATCACCCTGACCCTGTTTGATACCCTTTGAGATGTAATCCTCTAGGCCGCCTGCTCCAAGCCAGGCGTAAACTCTGAGGGATAGTTTTCCTTCTTCTTTCAGCTGCCTGAAAATTTCAATCTGTTCGAGCCATGATCCGGTATGGATGCCTGTTATTCCCAGCTTGGCCGCGTGTTCCAGGGCTCTTTCTATGTCTTCTTTGGGATTTGAAATATCATAGACTTTCACAAGGCTTGAGGCCGATTCCTTAAAAATTCCAGTGGGTTCACCTGTGCCTGGATCTCTCACGATCTCTCCCCCTTCAGGGGATTTGCTCTCCTTGGTGATGTTCGATTTTTCAAGCACAACGCTGTTAACCCAAAGCGCATGTCCCCCCCTCCGGCGAATGACAACTGGATTGTTTGGGGAGACTTTGTCTAAAATTTCTTTTGTCGGCCACCCCAAATTTGGATAAAGACTCGGATTAGGGTAGGACGCATAGCCAAAGACAGCGGCTCCTTTGGGAAGGCTTTTGATTCTTTCCGCAATTTTGTCTTGGATGTAATCGATAGTCGAAGCATCCCCAAGATCGAGCATGGTGAGTGAGTGTCCTCCGGATGAAAAGTGATTGTGGGCGTCGATGAATCCCGGGATAACACGTTTCCTGCGGACATCCAGAACCTTGGTTTCTGGGCCGATATAGGAATCAATATCCTTATTCTTTCCTAACGCCAATATTTTCCCGTCCTTTGCAGCCAGAGCCTGGACTTCGGGTGTCTTTTCCGACAGTGTATAGATTAATCCGTTTTTGACAACCAGGTCGGCATATTCTGTTGCCTCACTCCCTAAAACAAAAAAACTGGCAGCCAGGGCTATGGAGAGCCAGAAAACGAATTTTTTCATAAACATCCCCTCCCCTTCCTACAGAATTCCGTAGGTTATTTTAGAAACTTTTAAGATCAGCCTTTGATTTTCGTTCCTTCGACTTCAATGCCTGCCGCCGGAACACTCACCGTGCATTTAGTGATTTTTCCATCCTCATCCCGGACAAATTTGAATTGATATTCTTCTCCTTCAGGTGAATATGCCACAAATTCCATGTCTTTATCCTCGATCGGTGTTAAATTGTCAGGAACTTCACCTTCGGGTGCGACCATTAATCCTCCGTCTTCTACTGTGATTACAAACACGATGTATTCACCCTGGTATTCAAACTCATAATTTCCGGCGATCTCGGCGTAAAGCTTCTCTGTGTCGACTTTTTTCTCTTGGGCAAAAGACATTGGGCCTAAAACGGACAGCAGAAATACCAGACAGGTCAGGGCACCAAAAATTGATTTTTTGTACTGTTGGACCATAGAAACCTCCAGATTAGACAATTGATGAGCAGCAATAATTATAGATTTATGCGCTCGCACCAAATAACACTTTATTATACGGAATTAATGTTTAAATCGTTCAGTTTATTCTATTTTGTCAAATTTGATTCCATCGTATATGTGCGGGTTATAGGAATCTCTAGGTTTTGTGAGCTGACCAAAAGCGTTCCTTCTGCCACTCCATCGGCGCTAATTTTGATAAAAATTCCCTCTTTGTAGGCGAAGTAACATGTCCCTGTTCCCTCTAGAGTTCCTTCGGAAATCAACTCCATCCCCTCCTGCACAGCTGTTCCTTCATAGGTGCCGGTGGTGTCGATCGACAGTTTGACGCACTCATATCCGTCCATGTCTTCAAAGCCAACCAGGGTGTAGACATGATTAAAGTTCAAGGTCGTTTCTCCATTGCTGCTTGTTTGTGTCACAGGCACGGTAGCTGTCCAGGTGTCGTTGATTTTCACGGGATTTTCCGCCAAATCCGGAAATGAGTCCTGGAATTCCCCCGCGAGGTCTTGAACACCATCCGGGCCCATATCGACCTTGAGATCCATGATTCCGATGAGCTCCAATTCTTCGCCGAATGGTGAGAGAATCACTTCAAAACTTTTTCCTACTGCCCCGCTTGTATCCGGAGTGATTTCCCCTTGAGATGTCGCAAAATACATATCCATTTTATTCAAGGTCGCTTCTAGCTCAAAATTGCCGCCGCTCTGTCCTTTGGATGTAAAGGTCACTACACTCTTTGTTTCTCCCTCAACCTCTTGGATCTGACCCATGACATCGAGTGTTTGTGTCATGGTGCTCTCGGATTCGTATTTGAGAACGAGGCTTTCCGGCAGTTGGTACTTAAGGATAAGCCCTGTTTCCGGGCTCCCCCAAACATTAGTGCTTTTCACCGCACATCCGGGAAGCATACACAAGAACATCAGGATGGGGAATACAGTGATTCCCAAGTGTTTAATTTGTCTTCTATTCATAAGAAAACCTCCTTTAATTAGCTGCGAACACCTTAATCTGTTCACAAGTAGTACTCTCCAACTCTTGTTTTTATTTAATTCCCTTTCGAAAAAAGTTTGCTCGTTTGGATAGTGTACAATTCAATAATAATTTGGTTACAATAAGCTGTCAAATAAAACGGAAAAAAATTTGAGGAGACTAGAGAGATAGGCGCGTGAAAAAATATGTGTTCTGGAGTGTCTTGAATTTGCACGTCAATGTGGCACTGACTGAAGATTTGTCCAAATATGCGCAGGGAGACACATTCTGGCTGGCCATGCTCAACCTCGCGGAGACGCTTTCCGAATGGATCCCTTCGTCCTCTATTGAAGAAAGCCCTGTGAGCGATAGGCTGAAGATGTATCAGGATACCGGCATAAATAAAATAGAAATGATCGTGAGCAGGGATGGAGACCAATTCGGAGTCCAATGCGCAAACAGCCGAAGCTTTTTTAAGGCGGATTCCGAAGAAGAGGCCTTGATGGCTTACATCGAAACAAGAGCAAAAACGTCAAAAATAAACACAGGAGAGAGTGAGCAATGATCAATAAACGAATATCTGTATTCTTCTTTCTTTTTATTTTAGCTGTCTTTTGTTTGGGCTCTTTGGGGCTTTCATCGGAAAATTCTGGCCAACCGGCACAGAAAGATATATTTGCCGACGTCCGTTCCAAGATGGCCGATGCTGTCAATAAATCTCGTGTCCCGTCCCTTTCTGTTGCCGTCGCCCGTGATGGGGAGATAATATGGGAGGAATCCTTTGGTTGGGCCAACATCGAAAAGAAAATTGAGGCCACTCCTCACACTCTGTATTCACTCGCGTCGATATCCAAGCCGATCACAGCCACCGGATTAATGGTGCTGTCTGAGCGCGGCCTTGTCGATCTGGACCGGCCTGCCAATGAATACCTGGGGGACGCCCAATTAAAAGCATTTGCCGGGGATGTGTCCCATGCAACAGTGAGGCGCCTTCTTCATCATACGGCCGGACTTGCCATTCACTGGAATTTTTTCTACGAAGGGGATGCCTATAAACGACCTGAGATGGAAGAATCCATCCGACGTTATGGAATTCTGGTCGTGCCCCCCGGAGTTCTCTTCAACTATGCGAATTTTGGCTTTGGCATTTTGGAATATATTATTGAACAGGTTTCAGGCACGACCTATCGTGATTTTATGAAAAAGGAGATTTTCCAACCCCTGTCCTCGAACAACATGGACATTTTTACATCTCCGGATGAGGCGGCCCAGGACAATGTGGCCCAGAGATATCTGGGCAAAAGAGTCATCCCTTTTTATGATTTTGATCACCGCGGCGCTTCGGCTGTCTACTCGAGTGCCCATGACCTTGTCCGTTTTGGGATGTTCCATCTCAAAAACCATCTCAAGGACCAGGATGCCATCTTGAAAGATAAGACCATAACACAAATGCAGGAGGATAAGGACCCGAATCTGCCTGAAATTAACTACAAACTGGGATGGGGTACTGGGGAACGATTTGGATACAAATTCGTAAGTCATGGAGGGGGAATGCCGGGAGTCAGCACAACGCTAGACATTCTGCCCGAAGAGAATATCGCTGTCGTGGTCCTCTGCAACTCAGCCAATAGAAATCTGAGTTCTTATGTCAACGATATTATCGGGGCAATGATTCTGGAGTTTGCCGAAAGAAGGAGCCGAGCTAAAAACCAGCCTCAACAAAAACCGGAAAAAGTTAAAGTTCCACAAGAGCTTGTGGGTCTATGGAAAGGTGAAATCTATACGCACAGCGGGGAGGTTCCCGTAGAGATCGAGTTTAATGAAGACGGGAAGGTCAAGAGCAGACTCACGGGAGAAGACTATGCGGATATGAAACCTCTGGGTCCTGTAGGCCGGTTCAGTTTCAGGAAAGATGGATTTAACGGTTCTTTCAGGATCCCGTTCCCTACAGAAGATGGCTCCAGAGAAAGGCATTCCCTACTGATCGACTTGATGCTTATAGACAAGGCTTTGGTCGGGGTCGCTTCGGCCGTCGCTTCCAACACGAGGTTCCGGCTTCCGTCTTATATTAAACTCACAAAAAAACTAACCCAGCCGAATCAGGAAGAAAAACCGGAAAAGACATCCGAAACCGATCCCCGTATTATCGAAATGTCAGCCCGTAAGATGGCGGTGGTTTACACAAAAGGAGATCCAAATGTGGTCGGCCAACAGGTCATGCCCGCACTCTACGGTTCGGTGTTTGGGCTGAGTGCTGAACTGGCAAAAAAAGGGATTAAATTTCAGATGCAAGCTCCGCGTGCCCGCTGGCCGAATGTTGCGAGTGCACCCCGAGATGAATGGATTGGACTTTGGGGTTTGCCCATTCCTGATGAGATCGAGTCTATTCCTCAAACAAGTAAGGACATTGAAGTCAAAGTTGAAATCTGGGAATACGGGACAGTTGCCCAGATTCTCCATATCGGCCCTTTTGAGACTGAACCGGCCACGATTGAAACTCTTAAAAAATTCATTTCGGAAATGGGGTATGAGATCAAAGGTGTCCATGAGGAGGAATATCTCACAATGCCGGGTGCAGACGTGCAGAAAACCCTTATCCGTTATCCTGTGCGAAAAAAATAGAGATAAACTTAACTGTCGGGATGTTCGTGCATGTATTCGATGTAGAGCTGATTGAGATCCTCTCCAGCTAGTTCTTCTTTTGTTTTCAGCATGACCAGTTTTCCCTTCTGCATAAATCCAACTCTGTCGGCGACAAATTTGGCGCGGAAAATATCATGAGTGGACATAAAGATGGATTTTCCTAAATCGCGCAGTTCGGACAGAAGCACGAGAAATTCCTGTCCTGATCTTGGATCTAGACCGGATGTCGGCTCATCGAGAATAATATTGGGGGCATCTTTTATAATAGCGATGGCAATGCCAAGCTTTTGCCTCATTCCCTTGGAGAAATTTTTCGTGCGCATGTTGAATGCCTCTTCTTGCAGTCCAACTCGTTTCATGACCTGGGCGTAATCCTTTCTAGTGAGATTTCGTTTGCCGGCCAGCTTGGAAAAATAGTGGATGTTCTGGAAGGCCGAAAAATTTCCGTACAGCATGACATTTTCAGAGACAAAGGACACAAAATCCTTTGCTTTTAAAGGCTCCTGTATCATGTCTATGCCCTCTATGGAGACGGTTCCTTCGGTGGGAGGGATGAAATTCAAGAAGAGATTGATGGCTGTTGTTTTTCCTGCTCCGTTGGCCCCGAACATGCAGAATATTTCATTGGCCTCAACTTTTAAATTTAAATGATCGAGGGCTGTAATCCCATCCTCATATGTTTTTGTCAAATTTTTTGCTTCTAGCATGATTTCATCTCCTTAGCGGACATCGTATTTGCTGAATGACACAAAGGCCCCAACAAAAAACAGGATGATTAGAAGGACCATCAGCACAAGGTCTGGAAGCATACGGGAGAACGAATCTCCGAAAGTTTCGGTCGCATATTCATGTTGAGGCATATCGTCGAGCTCTGGTTTTGGCTGCTGGCCTCCAGATAAGTTGAGGGTACGCATCATCTTTTCATTGGCCCATTTAGTAAAAATCGGTTTGTAAGTTCTGATGGAACTGAGAAAACGTTCATGCTCACTGATCCCGGTTTTGGCGAGGCTCATAGTGCTGAACATCAAGGCCGACGCGGGGGAGATACGCGAGAGATTGACAGCCAGTTTTTGCTGGCTTCTGGCTTTTACCTGGTAGTCCCTCTCAATGGCGGCATTCCTTTCGTCGAGTTTTGAGGTCATTCTCTGCTGAAATTCTTCTAACCACTGTTTGATATCCTCATTCCATTGGGCGATTTGTGCTTGATCCGTGGGTCTTTGATTTTCTTTAAAATAATTCGTCTGCTCTTCAAGGGCTTCTTTTTGCACCTCTTGGAGATAGGCATCCTTCTGGGCCGTTATCTCGTGGACGGAAGGGATGGGCTTGATTTGCCCGGCGGCCATGACCGCAGCTTTGGGGATGATCGTGACAAATGTGACCCAGATGAAAAGCAGGAGCAAAAAACTGGTTGAGGACCGTGACGTTCGAGAAGAAACAAAAAGTCCGAGGGTAAAGAAGACAGAGAGATAGAGAAGAAACATAAGGAAAATCAATCCGAGCCTGCCCCAATCTTCACCCGATAGGGATATGTTGGGATAGATCATCAGAATGATCATTCCCAGCACCATGGGAATGACCAGGGGGATCAGGAGGCTGATAAATCCGCCAATCGCCTTTCCAAGGATCAACCGGTCTCGGGGCACCTTATTGGACAGGGCCAGCTTTAATGTCCCTCGTTCCTTTTCCCCCACAATGGCATCGTAGGTAAAAAGGATGGCAAAAAGGCTCAGAACGATTTTGACAATAAAAGTCAGGTCAAGGGCGCCGAATACAGCAAAAATAGGATTGCTGCTGTATTTGGAATCGACCAAATTAGGATCAAAAGCAATGTTGACTGTGGCTTGTCGCCCCACCGCTTCCTGAACACCGCTGACCACTGTGCTCAACACTTGAGGTGGTTTATTGATTTTGACGCCCACGCCGGCTAGAGTCTGGTAGCTGGCCTGACTGTCCAGGTTTTTTCTGTTCAGTGCAACAGCTGCGCCGTATTCTTTTTGTTCTGCCTGGTAATTTTTAATTCCCGTAAAGACAGAGATAAGAATAAGAATAGTGCAGAGCAGGAAGGTGAACACAAACCTGGGACTCATAATAGTGTCTTGAATCTCTTTTGTTATGATATCCCGCAGCATTTTTTCATCTCCTTTTGGTTATTAGATTTATGATCGAAAAGAATTCAATTTATTATACGCTATTCTCCTGCCAATTTATTCATAAAAATATTTTCTCAAGAGTGATCCAAATTCAAAAAAGAAATATTTTGCGTGTGATGAGTTTATTAGATTGACTTTTTATGGAATCTGATATAAAAATCAAGCGCAAGGTTTGGATTTTCGGAATGGCTAGGAAAATTTTATTCACATATCGTTATGAATCCCGTTATTTAGTTCTCATTTTGTCCACCTTGCTTTTGTGCATTCTGGATGCCCATTTTACGCTGAATTTGCTCCTGCTTGGAGGCGTTGAGTTAAATCCCATCATGTTTGTCCTCCTTGAAAAAAATGTGGCCCTTTCCCTAGTCCTAAAATATCTAATTACGGCTGCAGGACTGATTTTTCTTTTGATTCACAAAAATATCAGAATTTTTGGAAAGATCCGCGTTTCGGGACTGATCTACTTTGTTTTTATTCTTTATATCCTTCTCGTTCTAACGGAAGCCTATTCCTATTCCGCGCTCACTCGTCTCAATTTTGGACCGTACTTTTAGCAAATCCCCTGTTTGTTTTTAAGGAAGCCGGCTATTTGCGAAGACTTTCATATTTAAGACGTGCTTCTTTATCCGGATAAACGACCTTTTTGTCTTCAAAATACTTCCTTAAAGCATGACTTGTTCGGATCTGAGAGTCGAATTTTTGTGTAAATGTGGGAAAGCTTGTATGACCGTCTCCTCCTCGAGCTATAAATGAACCGACAGCCACAGAATATGTCTTATCTGCGAGGAGAGCCTCACCGTCTCCTGTGAGAATAGTGGATTCACCGGACATTCGTAGTGTGATCTGAAGGTTGGACGGGAAGAGTATCCCGCCTTCACTTGTGAGAGAGGACTTCATATTTTGAATGATGTCCACAATCTGTGTCCCGGTGAGCTTGAAGACGATTAAGGTGTTATTAAAAGGAAGGACACGGTGAAGTTCATCAACGGTAACAGGGCCTTTGTCCAAGTCTGCACGGAGCCCTCCTTCGTTGACAAAGGCGAAATCAACGGCTGTCGCGTAGCGGTATGAATCGGCGACCATATTGGCCAAAGTCGAAGAAGACATCGAATCAGCCAGGGGTGTGCGCGAAAAGATTTCACTCGTTTCACCGATAACAGCTTGGCCGCGTTCTCCGAATGTTTCCTTATAGGGCTGAAGTAAAGAATGGATGTCGTCATCAGGAGCTAAGTCGCCGGATACAGGCAAAAGTTCATAATCGATCAATCTGACTTTCACGCCTCTCCTTCCTCGCTTCAGATGGAGTGACATGTGTCCAAGATACTGCCCTCCGTATCCCGCGTTGACTAAAAGTGTATTGTTCATTCTTTTTGGTTTTTCAAATGGAGAATGAGAGTGTCCACCAACAATCAGATCAATTCCCCCGACAGCTTTGGCCAGTTTGTCATCTTCCCCAAGATGAGAAAGGACAATGACTAAATCTGAAGTCTCCCTCAGTTCTTTTACATGAAGAGCAGCTGCTTCGACGGCCGAGCGGAATTCCAACCGGTCGTCGTTGCCCAGCGTGCTGATAAGTGGAGTATCTGGATGAGAAACGCCTATAACTGCAATTTTCCAGCCTTCTTTTCGAAAAATGTTGTATGGAGGAAATAAAAGTTGACCGGATTGACGCCCATATATATTCGATGAGATCACAGGCGCCCTAAATTTTTGGATTAAATTAAAGACCGTATCAAAGGGAAAGTCGAAGTCATGATTTCCTGGAATGATGGCATCATAGAATTTGCTGAAGATTTTCCAGTCAGGTTCAGCGACAAAAAAATCGGAAAAAAGAGTGCCGGAAGATATGTCACCGGCATCCAGCAAAAGGCATATATCACTCGTGTTTTTTGCTTGCTCTTTGAGCCTCTTTATTAAAGTTATACGTTCGGCCAGCCCTCCGATGTGTTTTTCATTTTGTGTGTAAGTGAGAGTATGGCCGTGATGGTCGTTTGTGTGAAGGATTGTAAGGAAGAGGGATTCTTTGGAGATCTGTGATGTGCAGCTGGAGAATATTAGAGCAGCAAAAAAGAGAGCACCAGTTATAATTCTGAGTGAAAAACTTCTGTCTTTACGGCTTTTCATATTCAGCTCTCAATAATATAAATAATCTGACCGTTGCCCAATTCGCACTCACAAAATTAATGGACTCTATTGAAATAGTCAAGAGTGGAGTTTTCTATGATTGGGAAAACAACCATAGCTCAATAAATGGAGTCATAGTTAAGTGAGATTTAAGATGTCTGTGGTCTAAAGAAGGAGTTCGAAATGAATAAACGATTTCTTATTATCTTCTTGATAACTATGCTCTTTTTGCCTGTGGCCCGAAGGTAACGGCTCAGGAAAAAGGGGAGGAGTCTCTGACAGCTAATGTCGATTTTTCCGGAGTAGAGATGTTCCTTGAACTGACTGCTCTTTTAGAAAGAGATATTGAGCCGACCCGGGAGCAGTGGAACGCACTTTTTGAAACCCCGGGATATGCAGTACTGATCCGGAGAGAATTTAGAAATCAGGATTTTTTAAAGACATTTATTGCCCACGAATTTCATCATTACTACCGAAATTTTTTCTATGATTTTAGCCAGGATCAGCAAATTCTTTGGGTCATCAATCAAGTCCAGGGTGAAGGAATCGCCGATCAGATCAATGTCGGAGAGTGGTTTCACAATAAAACTCTCTTTCCGGAATATTCCCAGAAAGGAAGGAATAAGGGCTATTTAGATTGGTATGAAAAAAGTCCTGAGATAATTAGGGAAATGGACCGCCTGTTTTCAGCGATGTTTGATTTTCCCGAACAAAAAGGAAAACTTGGAGCCGAGCTTCAAGATATCATCCCACTGAGCGGACATCCAACAGGATTTTATATGGCCAATCTCATCATTGAGCAATTGGGGAAAAAAGTTCTCATTGAAGATGTAAAAAATCCGTTTGCCTTTTTCCGGCACTATAAAGAAGCTGCCGACAAAAAGAAGGGAGTAACACCCACACTCTCTGATAAAAGTATAAAGTTTATTATCCTATTAGAGAAACGGTATATGCGCTGAAGAATTCTTATAATGAAGCAGAAGAGCTTAGAGAGTATTCTCGGAGAATTTTAAAAAATCGCTTTTTAATTTTTGCCACACCTCCGCTTTTTTTTCAGGTGTATCTTTGTGATTTCATGTCTCCTCTTTATCACATACACACCGAAAATTAAATATGGATACCGAAATAGAAAATTCTTTCCATTAATGCAGAATTTTAGATATAATCGGCAAACAAGATATCACAGCTTTCAAGCATGAAGATAACTTTTATCCAAACTGGCGGACCCATTGATGTGTCGAGTGTTTTCCTGGGAACATGCTATCAGAGATCCCAAATCAGGCGATTTAAAATAAAAACAAATTAAGGAGGGAATTCATGAAAAATCTACTGGGGAAAAAGATTAGCGCATTTAGTTTCTTGGCTGCTGTGTTGGTTCTTTTTCTTATTCTGGGTGAAACATCTCAGATCTATGCCCAGAAAATCGATCCGGTGATCTTCAGCCAGCTCCGGTACCGCCATATTGGACCTCCGGGAAACAGGACATCGGCCGTGTGTGGTGAGCCCGGGAATCCGCTAGTCTACTACATCGGGGCAGCATCGGGTGGCATTTTTAAGTCAATAGACGGCGGAACAACGTGGCTGCCTATTTTTGATGACCAGCCTGCACAATCCATTGGATCTATTGCGATTGCCCCATCAGACTACAATGTTGTTTGGACCGGAACAGGAGAGCCCTTTATCCGAAGCAATATTTCTATAGGTGATGGAGTTTATAAATCAACAGATGCCGGGAAAACGTGGACGAACATGGGGCTGGTTAAAACAGGGAGAATCGGGCGCGTGGTTATCGATTCCAAGAATCCTGATGTCGTTTTTGTGGCCTCTTTAGGCCACTGTTACGGGCCCCAAAAAGAGCGGGGTGTGTTCCGTACAGAGGATGGGGGGAAAACATGGGAGCACGTCCTATTTGTGGATGAACACACGGGATGTTTCGAGATTGCCATGGATCCCAGCAATTCCCGAATCTTGTTTGCCGGGATGTGGCCGCTGGTTATCCGTACGTATGGCCGTGAAAGCGGCGGTCCGAACGGAGGCATATGGAAATCAACCGACGGCGGTGACACGTGGAAAAAACTGGAAGGGCGTGGATTGCCTTCGTCTCCCCTCGGGAAAATCGGTCTTGCTATTGCACAGAGTAATCCCCAGGTGGTGTATGCTTTAATAGAAACAGGTCATCCCAACCGCGGTGTGTTGTGGCGGTCCGATAATGGAGGGGACAGCTGGAGATTGTCCAGCTACAACCGCCTGCTCAATGAGAGGTCCCATTATGCGTCCCGTGTCATGGTCAATCCGGCGGATGAAAACGAGGTCTATTTTGCGGCCAACAGCCAGAGCCGGACATTTGATGGAGGTTATACGTCCGAGACAGTGCGGTGGAGCGGGGACTGTCACGACATGTGGGCCGATCCTCTCATTCCGGATCGGATGATGATTTCCAATGATGGTGGTGTGATTATTACGATCAACAGAGGAAAGACCTGGCAGAGAGTCAATTTGCCCATTGCACAGATGTACCATGTGGCGGTCGATAACCAGGTTCCTTATTATGTGTACGGCGGCAAGCAGGACGGCCCTGCATATAAAGGACCCAGCACAGGTTCTTCCGGCCGCTTTGGAAGCTCCGGTTCAGAGTGGGAAACGACGGCCGGGGGAGAATGCGGCTTTATTGTGCCCGATCCCGTCGATCCCAACATCGTCTGGGGAGGAAGTTACGGTGCCCAGCTCCAGCGGGCCAACTATAAGACAGGCCATATCACAACCGTTCATGTTTGGCCGGAATCTGTTTATGGTTCGTATGCTTCCGTGGCAAAATACCGGTTCAACTGGACTTTTCCCATCACAATATCACCCCATGACCACAATAAGGTTTATGTTGGTAGTCAGTTCGTTCACATGACAACGGACAGCGGCCGAAGCTGGAGTCTTATCAGTCCGGATTTGAGCACCAATGATCTTAGTAAAATGGGGCCATCGGGCGGACTGACCAAGGACAACTTGGCTGTGGAATACGGATGTGTGATTTTTGCCATTGCCGAATCTCCTCTGGAGGAGGGGTGTATATGGGCCGGGACCAATGACGGTTTGGTCCAGATCACCCGGGATGGCGGCCAAAACTGGACCAATGTCACCAAAAATATTCCCAACCTTCCGGAATGGGGCACGATCAGCAATATCGAGCCCTCGAGGTATGATGCAGGTACGGCCTACATCACGGTCGATTTCCACCAGATGAACAACAGGGATCCCTTTGTGTACAAAACCACCGATTACGGAAAAAGCTGGAAGTCCATAAGCTCGGATATCCCCAAAAGTGTGTTTAGCTACTGCCACTGGGTGCATGAGGATCCTGTCAGGAAAGGGCTCCTGTACTTGGGCACGGAAAATGCGCTCTACATCTCCTTCAATGATGGGAAAAACTGGCTGCCGTTCCAGAACAACCTGCCCCATGCGCCCGTGCATCACATGGTGATTCAAGAACACTATAATGATCTGGTCGTTGGAACCTATGGACGGGGCTTTTGGATTATGGATGATATCACGCCTCTGCAGCAGCTTACTGATGAGGTTCTTGATTCGAATGCTTTTCTGTTCAAGCCCAGGGAAACTTATCGGATGCACAGCATTGCTGGAGGGCCGCGCGGTTCCTCTAGAGCCAATATCAACTACTATCTGAAATCAGTACCCAAGGGGCCTGTGACCATCACCGTTTCGGATAAAGATGGGGAGGTTATCAGCACTCTTCGAGCGTCCAGAAATGTCGGCATCAACCGGGTGGCATGGAATATGAGGCATGCAGGAGCCACACAGGCTAGGCTCAGAACTAAACCTCCGGGGAATCCTCATGTGGTCGAGGAAAAAAGATTTATGACGACTTGGATTCAAGAGGGGTGGTATCCCATCTTGAGCTGGGGGACGAGCGGCGGATTTCAGGGATTTTCTGTTGCGCCGGGAACGTATACTGTTAAGCTCAGTGTCGATGGAAAAGAATTCACACAAGAACTTGTCGTAAAAAAAGACCCACGTTCCGAAGGAACACAAGCTGATATCCAGGCTCAAATAGAATTTCAAAAAGAGATCCGTGCCGATCTCAATACAGTTTCGACAATGATCAGTCAAATCGAGTGGATGAGAAAACAGTGCTATGACCTCAAAGATCTGATGACGGCCGGCGGAGGCTCTAAAGAGATGCTGAAGGCCATCGATGAATTCGATAAAAAGCTTCAGTCAGTCGAGGATGAGCTTTTTCAAAAAACAATAGCCGAAGGCGATTCCAAGTCCTTTAGGTTCCCGCAAAAGCTCTACTGCAAGCTCTCTGTATTGGCTGGGGATGTTTCGGGCAGTGTGGATTTTGCGCCAAACGAACAACAGCGTGAGGTCCATGCCGTGCTCAAGGAGCGATTAATAGAGCAAAAGGTTCGATTTGAGGGATTGCTAACCACAGATCTTCAGACTTTCAACAATTATCTTAAAAACAAGAGTGTGGCGGGACTTGTCGTGCCTCAGATTAAATAGCTCATCGATCCAGAACTTCGAAGACTCGTAAGTCCTGGCTTTTGCCTTTAAGTTTCCTGAGACCGACTTCTCTGGTTTTGAATTTATCCTTGATGCGGTTGTATGTCTCTTCTCCGATGAGAATCTGATTGGGCTCCGCAATGGATTCAAGCCTTGAAGCCACGTTGACTGCATCTCCCAGCACGGTGTAATCCATCCTCTTTGGGGAGCCAATGTTTCCGGCCGTGATCTGTCCTGTGTTGATCCCAATCCGGATATTCACTGCCTTTTCTCTGCTGTCCGATTTATTCTCGACCTCGAGAGTTTCTTTCATCTTTAGGGCTGCTGTTACAGCCCTTTCGGCATCATTATCCTGGCCGAAAGGGGCCCCAAAGACAGCCATTAAGCTGTCTCCGATGTATTTGTCCAGAGTTCCATCCTGCTCGAAAATGATATCTGTCATTTTTGAAAAATGTCTGTTCAACAGCATGTTGATGTCTTTGGGTTCCATCTTCTCCGAAAGAGGAGTGAAGTCGACGATGTCTGTGAAAAGAACGGTTGCCTCCAATTCCTTGGCTTCCATGATGTCAACCTTTGTTTCCTGGTCGGAGCTGAGAATCATTTCGATGACTTGGGGGGAATGAAACCGTTCCAGTTTATTCCTCATCTTTTCTTCTTCACGCAGCTTGTCGTTCAGGCTGGCCTGTTCCAGAATCATAGCCATCTGGCATCCAATGGTCTTGAGGAGTTCCAGTTCGTCTTCGGTGAACTGATTGTCGTATCGGACACTGTCCAATTGGATGACGCCGATGATCTCGTCTTTTTGCCAGAGAGGGACACACATGGCTGATCTAATATTTTGACTGACCAGGCTTTCAGTGGCTCCCAACCGGGAGTCTTCCTGGGCGTTGGAAGTCAGAAGGGCGACTTTGTCCTCGATAACCCTTTTTATGATCGACCGGCTGGCTTTTATTTCTTTTGTCCCTTTTTTAGTCTCATCTCGGTATTTGACGACCAAGGGAATGAAATCCTCTTCTTTCCGGTGATCCGTTAGAATTAAAAATCCATAATCCGCGTCGATCACTTTGAATAGGAGATCCATCATCTCTTTAAG
>CAZLLG010000021.1:18400-23269 GCA_964560275.1 uncultured Eubacteriales bacterium
ATGATTTAATAAATAAAGTTTCAAATAAATCATTTTCATCAAAAGATTTCATAGAACTCATTTGTCTGCTTATCTCGTAGAGGACAAAGAGGGCTTTATTGGCTCTTTCAAGAGATTCCAGTTCGGATGGAGGCTCTGGCTCGTCCTGTTTCCGGGAACGCTGAAATTTACGTTTTTTTTCTTTTCTTGCTGCAGGCAAAACTTCAAAGTCGGAGATACAGCTGTCATCGGGAGACACACTGATCGTCTTTTGTTCCCAATCTTCGTACTCACTTTCCTGGGAAACCACAATATTCCTCTGAATTGTTTTCGTCCTTTCTTCTTTTTCGAGAAAGATTAGAATGCTGCTGCCTATCTTGATTTGGTCGTTGTGCCTTAAAGTGGCCGTGGCGGTCTTTGTGTCGTTGATGAGAGTTCCATTTACACTGCCGAGGTCATTGATGACATAGTGATCGTTTTCTTTTTTTATCTGGGCGTGCAGGCGGGACGCTCTCTGATCCGGAAGGATGATATCGTTGTCTTTGCCGCGGCCGATAGAGATTAACGCCTGAACGAGGTTGAAGTTTTTGGGCTGTTCATCGCGGCTGACGATGCGAATAAGAGGCATATTGTTATCCTTTGAGTATTCTGCCTAAACTGATGATTTCATTTTGGTCATCTCTTCGTCCAGCTCGCGGATTCGGTGAGACATCTTCTCCAAAATTCGAAAAGCCAGAGTGGGATCCTGGGTTATTCTGCGCAGGAGGATTTTTTTGTCGATCGTAAGGACACGCGCTTCTCCCTCTGCACGTACGGATGCCGAACGGACACCGTGTTCAAAAATGGCCATCTCTCCGAAAAATTCTCCTTTACCAAGTTCAGCCAGTTGGATTTCATCTGCTCCTTCTGTACGGAATACAACGACCTTTCCACCCTGAATCTCATACATGCAGTTTCCGGGTTCTCCCTGCCGGACAATGTATTCTCCGTCTTTATATGTATTCCCCAGATAACCTGTGTCTTTGGATTTCTTCTTCAACCTTTCCTCCTGTGAAATATCCGGATGGATGAGACAATATTCCAGAAAAAACTGGCCAGAAAGAATGGGTGGAACATGCGGATAAAAATAGTGCTGTAGGGAGCGCTGCCCGTGAACATATCCCACAAAACGATACTCATACGTTTGGGACTATCCTCTCTATTCTGTTCTTTGGTGATCATTTTTAAAATCGCCCGGCGCATGAGAGGAATTTTTTGAATGAGCCCCACGGCAAAAAAAATAATCTTTCCGATTTTATTGTCGTTCTCGAGTTTTTTATAGGCAGGCCAGCTGAACTCCTTGAATTTTTCTGCAGAAACACCCTCAAAGACAGCGCCTGACACAGCGGCTTTTGCAGTCCGGTATGCGGCCCCGATTCCATCTTTGTATAGACGGCTGACTCCACAGTCTCCAATAAATATGGTTCTGTCCATAAAGGCCTGGCTCGATCCTTTGATATTCATTTTAGGCATACATTGACAAACATATTCATCCCACTTCCAGTCTTCCGGCATACACCTTTTTACTTCAGGCCGTGTCAAAAAAGCCTGGACGAGTTCTTTATCGATATCCTTTCCGAGCAAACAAGTTGTCACATAGTCACCCTTTGGAATGATTGCGGCAAATTCAAGGCGTGGAAGATCCAGAAGAAATGTGTGCATAGAGTTGCCCAGAGTTTTTTCTATGGTGTCCCTTCCTAGATAGTATTCACAGATAAAAGTTTTTGTGGCTTTAGGAGCCCTGTAACCCTGTTTTAGATCTTCAAAAAGTTTTAGGGCAGAAGAATTGACTCCGGCCGCAATGCCTAAAAGTTCATAGGTCTGCGGCGTGCTCCCCTTTATTTGGATTTCTGGAAGCCCGGATTTCCATACGACTTTTTCAAGCCTCCCCTTGATCACATGGGCACCCTTGTTCTTGGCCAATCCCAACAAATAGCCGTCGAAGCTTTCCCATTGAGTCTCTTTGATGCCGCGTGGCCCTGCGCCTCTAAATATGGCGCCTATCCTTTTTTCGAGTGTTGGTGTCTTGATTTGGACACTTCCCGCATCCATATGGAGCATGTAGGATTCGATACCTCTTCGAACCACAGAGGGAGGGAGGTCAATCCCTTCAGTTGCAAGGGTTTGGACCAAAGATTCGGAGATGATTCCTCCACACATATTGCATCCCGGAGGACCATCCGCGTTAAAATCACGGCTGTCGTAGATGTCCACATGCAGTTTGAGATCTATTCTTTCAGCCATATCAAGGAGAAAATAGCTGAAAAAAGTGCCTGAAGGGCCTCCTCCGATAACGGCAATCCTTGATCCGTCTTTCAGTTTGTATTTTTCGATTGTGTTTGAGCTGTCCAATGGAGTCCTTTTCTTGTTTGATACAGCGTAGATAAATATCATATTTGCTGCTTTATTACAACAGGCATAATTTATTACCGATAGATTAAGTAGAGATAGCGCCTTAAATAGGGAATGGCGGCAGGGAATGAGGCCAAAACTTGTTTCTAAAGAATGAAAATGATATCTTAAAACTGGACTCGATTAAGGATAGGAATATGGAATTTACTTTCTTGGGTGTGAGAGGATCAACCCCTGCATCGGGAAAAAATTTCAACAAATATGGAGGACACACATCCTGTTCTCTTGTACAGCTTCCGGGCAGAGAAAAAATTGTCGTGGATACTGGAACAGGGATCATTGGATGGGGACAGGATTTGATGAAGAATCAGGGCGGCCGCTCTCTGCGATTAAGTATCTTGTTTACCCATTTCCATCTCGATCATCTCATGGGTCTTCTCTTTTTTAGTCCTCTCTACTCACCATCCACGCAAATCACGTTTTATTCTTCTCTGTCTCCGAAAAGTTTGGAAAAATGTTTGAGCCAACTGATGGGAGGAAGATTTTTTCCCGTAAAGTTTTTGGAAACGCCTTCAAAAAAAATATTTAGAAAAATACCGGAGGGAAAATTCCGAATCGCCGGTATTCAGATTTCTCACTGTCCCTTGAATCATCCACAAGGGGCCTTGGCTTTTAAATTTCACAACAAGCACAAAAGTGTTGTTCTCGCGACAGACACAGAGCATCCTGAAAATGGAATGGACGCAGAATTAGCCGCTTTTGCCCATGGAACTGACTATTTCATCTATGATGCCATGTTTACGCCTGCAGAATATAAAGCCGGCAAAAAGGGATGGGGACACAGCACATGGGAGGAGGGAATCAAGGTCGCAAAAAAGGCAGAAGTCGGCCGTCTCGTTCTCTCACATTTTAATCCGATCCATACGGACAGCAAAATAGACCAAATACTGTCTCAATCCAAGAAAAGACTGCCTAAAACGCTGGCTGCGAAGGAAGGGCAAAAAATTAAACTTTAGGGACACCCAGGAGTTTTCGAGTTTGATTCAAACCTTCTCGTGCTTAATAAAACATTTAGTCATCTAGTCTTCTTGTCAACTGAATCTTTATTCTGCCCTAAACTCAAACTGAAATAGAGTGTGCTGCTTGAGAAGAGGAAAAGGGCGAGAAAGACATAATGAGTAAACCAGAACATACCCAAGGGATGGGCCACAAAGAAGAGGAAAGCCATCCCTGGGATCGAGAACACCAGGGTGGCCAGAGCGGCCTTGGAAATATCCTGCCACTGCTTCTCATCATACCAGTCTTCAGGTTTGTCGCGGAGTCTCATGGTCAGCCAGTAGAAAGCCGTTAAACCATAGGGTAAAAAACACAAGATAAAGAATGGAAGAACATCTGGATAGTTGTGCGGTTTAATCTCTCTGACGATAAATGAAAAATTGGTCCAGAGGCCGGCGGCTCCACAAAAAAGACCTATGAATTGTGCCGTGATAAAAATGACTTCTTCCTTGACGACAAATTCTGTCATGCTCTGTTTTTTGGCATTGCGGAAAAAGGAAAAGATTGTGGCCAGCATAAAAAGGGAAAAAAGACTGTGAAAAATAGTAATAATATGGAGCATGAACCACTCTCCTTCGACTTCTAAGCCGAATTTTGATTCCTTGCCGATATCGTTGAGCAAGCCGTAGTCCCCCATGAGAAAAAAGAGCGAAAGGAGGCATAGAAAAAGAGTAATCCCTGTGAGTACATTGGCCTTTTTGTAGTGCTGCAGGAGCAGAATAAGGGTCAATATAGCGGAGATATGAAAGATAAAAATCACAAGATACCCGAGCCAGACAAATGCGCCGAGAGTTTCTTCAAGCTTACCTAAGGTATAGCCGTTAATCGTTTTTGGTCTGATAAATTGGAAGGCGACAAAATCAAATATCAACCAGCTGAATGAGATGCATCCCAGAACCATTGTGACAATTCCGCTTGTTTTTACTTTTTTTTCCATATTTCTCTCCCTCATTTTAACTTGATCCGTTCAATCTGATATGTCTTCGTCCTTGATATAGAAAATATCTTCGACGGTTTTTCCAAAAAAAAGGGCCAGTTTGATGGCCAGGTATGTTGAAGGGATAAACTTTGCTTTTTCGATGGAGTGGATGGTGAGACGAGTGACACCTATGGCGTTGGCCAATGCTTGCTGGGATATTTCATTGTGTTCGAAACGATATCGTCTGAGGTTATTTCCAAGTTTCAAGATCTATCCTCCCTTTCACAGGATTTTTCTTTTTTAAATTTAATTCTCCAGGATTTCTTGATGAATTCCCAATGGGGAGAAGTGTCGCCTTTAATACGGATTCTAGCTTTGTATTCTTCATCGCCTTCTCTGACCGTAATCGGAAACCATTTTTTATCCTCAGGGTATTGAACGCCTTGGGATAAGAGTTTTGTTGTTTGTTCCTGGATCGCTCGCCAATAGCGGGGTTTAATTTCAATGTCAACTTTTATAGGTTG
>CAZLLG010000022.1:0-23157 GCA_964560275.1 uncultured Eubacteriales bacterium
ATTGGAACGATAAACTACCAAATCAATGCGGGGCAGGAATGGATAAATCTTTCAGCTTTAAGCGGAGATTCCACCGGAGAATGGGATGAGATCCTTGTCTCGGTCAATATCTCCAATCTCAACAAGGCGAACTATCAGGGCGTTATCACTATCAGCGCCGCCAATGCTTCCAACAGCCCTCAAACATTGACTATTGATCTGACTATTCATCTGCCGCCACTTTTTTCACCATTAAATTTTCATGGAGAAAAGAAAGAAAATAAATCTGTATCCCTGAGAGAATACATCAATATAATCAGATGGCAGGCCAATTCCCAAAATACAATCGTTGAAAAATATAGGATATACCTCTTTGAGGGAGAAGATAAAACTCTACTCACTGAAGTCGATAAACTCACATTCGAATATTGGCACCGAGGTGTCGAGAAAGATAAGGTCAACAGGTATGGGTTAACAGCCTGGGACAAGTTTGGAAGGGAAAGTGAGGTTGTCTTTATTGAGCTTTGATAAAGGGAAGAAGTCCTGCAAAATCATCATTCTTATGATGAGTTTTTTCTTGCTGTCGAGTGTTCTGAATGCACAAAAAAACAGAATAGAATTCATGGGGAACTTTTTCTATCCTTCTGAGAAGGCTGTCAGAAACATCTACAAATCGGGCGTAATGTATAGATTGGACCTCAGCAGACGTCTTGGGAAAAGGCTAGAGATACATTTTGAATATGGATACTTTACTCAAAAAGGCCGGTTGACCTTAACACGTGAAAGAACAAGGATCTGGCTTAAGCCCTTTGGACTCAACTTAAGGTATGTTTTTTTACAAAAGACAATCAACCTGTATACTGGAGGGGGAATAACTTATAATACTTTTAGAGAAAAGAATCCCATTGGAGAAGCCAATCAATCTAAAGTCGGACTTATGCTGAACGTGGGGGCTTTCAGCCGTATAAAAGGTTTCAGAAAAGTATTAAAGACCTTTATTATTGGAATCCATATAAATTACAACTATTGTGAGATGAGGCCCGCTGATATAAAATTTGACTCTGGAGGTTTCGACATAGGACTGGCTTTTGGAGTCGAGTTTTAATTCCTCAGACAGCTCCAAGAAAAAAACATGAACTGTGTAACATCTCGTACTGTCAGATCTGAAGAATTTTTTTGCGAGTTGAAGAGGGAGGCTCGCGCACTTCATCTGTGTGTTTTTAACTCAGAAATACCCCTGGATGTGTTGGAAAAATACGTAATGGCTCATGACCATTATCTTACAAAAGTACGAAACGCAGAGCTGATTTGGATGAAAAAAGCCCTGCAGCAAGGATTGGATTTAGAGGCGCTGGAGTTCGCGCTGAGAATATTCAATAAAGAGCATATTCTTGTTAAAAAATTCAAAATCCTCGTATATATCAGCGAATCCTTCAGCGATTATTATAATGTTTTTGTAAACGAACGCCCTCAAAGAAGGAAAGCATTTTTGATACTATCCTTTCATCTTTTGCAATCCGTCTATAAATTCCTGAAAGGATCAGTTCTTTTGCTGATACACCGCTATCAAAATCTCGAAAATTAAAATGTATGATGTCATTATCGCCGGGTCTGGGTCCGCAGGTGTCTTTGCGGCCTATATGCTGCAGGGCACAAATACCGCTGTTATCGATACTGGAAAGACACCGCCAACATCTTGTTTAAGTGAAGGAAATCTGTACGATCTCAAAAAAAGCCGGAATCTTTTTGAGGAAACCATCGGAAACCGCTTTGAATCCTTAAATAACATTGAAAGGACGGAATTAAGCCCAAAGGTGAAGTCTCCCCTGATGCAGTATGTTGTGGAAAAGGTGAAGGATGCCCCGGAAGTCTTATCGAGCAACTTTTTCCCTGTGGTCAGTTATGCTGAAGGAGGGCTAGCCAATGCCTGGGGAGCACAGGTCTATCGATTCGATAGCCAGGATTTGGAATCGTTTCCGATCAACTCCTCAGAACTTGAACCATATTACGATACATTAACCAGTCATATCGGGATATCCGGAACAGCGGACGACTTGGAATCTTTTCATGGATCATCAAAAACACTCCTTCCTCCTTTAAAACTTTCATCCCTGGGAAAGGACTTTCTTATTCAATATGAAAATAACCGTTCCTTTTTTCAAAGGAAGCATATTTTTATCGGCAGGCCCAGACTCGCTGTACTGAGTGTAGACCACAAGGGCCGGAAAAAAAATGTTTACGACAACATGGAATTCTTTCAACCACGATTATCCTCCATTTACACACCTGCCTTTACACTCAAATCTCTTGTAGAGAAAGGAGGAGTCCAGTATCTGGCCGGATATTTCATAGAACGATATGAAGAAAAAGCAGATTTTGTTCTTGTCTTTTCCCGGGATATCAACACAGGATCCGTAAGAATATTCCGCTGCAAGAAACTCATTATGTGCCTGGGGGCCCTCAACACAACAAGAACCGTACTTAATTCTCATAAAGATGATCGGACAAAACTTCCTATTCTGGAAAATCCCTGCTCCTTTACTCCCCTTATTTCATTGAGGCGGATAGGGATGCCGCTGGAGAAACGTTCATATTCTTCACAGTTGAATATTTTTTATTCAGGTCCTCTCTGGCCCAAACCCGTAGTCGGAATGATCTACGGACTCGATGGTTTGCTGCGGTCTGATATATTATTTAACATCCCTCTTGCGGTATCCGGAAGTATAGCGGCGGCAAAATATCTCCTTCCGGCCTTGTGCCTGCTTCAAGTTTTCTATCCGGAAGATGGAAGGAAATCCAATACTCTAAAAATTGATGAATCAGGTCAGCTGGTTATTAATTATGAACTTAATAAACCAATTGTTGTAGAGCGGCAGCTGCTCAAGTCATTTCGAAAAATCGGATATCACAGCATTCCATCATTAATACGCTATGCGGAGGCGGGAATGAGTATTCATTATGGAGGTTCCCTGCCAATGAAAAAAGATCCTCAAAATAAATATGAGACCTTTCCGAATGGGCTTTTAAAAGGAAGCCGGCATGTTTACATCGGTGACTCTGCAAATTTTTCCCAGCTGCCCGCCAAAAATTTGACATTTACGATTATGGCCAACTCAATGCGAATCGCAGAAGGAGTCAAAAAGGACATCCAAAGAGAGACATGAATATTTTTATAACAGGCATAAATGGATTTATTGCGACTCATCTTGCCAATGTTCTTTCTGAACAGGGGCATGTTATCAAAGGATCGACGAGCAAACCCGAGACGCAGATTTCAAACAACTGCGCTAAGCCTATCTATTCTCTAAAACTAGGGGACCATTCAATTGACAGATCCATGTTTCAAGATGTGGAGGCTGTCATCCACTGCGCCTATGACTTTGAACCTGGAGCCCTTGAAAAAAACATCACGGGGACCATAACCATCGCCGAAGCAGCTCGGAATCAGGGCGTACGAAAACAGGTTTTTATTAGTTCTCTTTCAGCACACCCCGACGCCGTAACGGAATATGGAAAAGCAAAGTACGAACTAGAGCGATATTTTCTCCAACATAAAGGGATTGTAATCCGCCCCGGAACGGTTATCGGGGATGGAGGAGTCTTTGGAAAAATTTTAACGCTCATGAAAAAAAGCCCCATTCTTCCTCTTCCCAGTGGAGGAAAATCTCAAATGTATTTGATCGGGATTGCCGATTTATGTTTATCGATCACAAAGATTTTTGACCGAAAAGGCCCCTCCGAGTTCAATCTTTATTATCCTGAGAAACCGACTCTACGGTCCGTATTGACTCAGATTAAATCCGTGCTTCCGTGCAAAGTTAAAATGATTCCGATCCCGGCCAGTTTCCTGTTGCTTCCTCTGGAATTATTAAAAAGGTTGCATATTCGCACGCCAATCGACGTGGACAATCTCAGGGGTTTTATCAAGAGTCAGGACATGACTTTTCGCTCAAACTTGGAAATCGTGTTGGGAGTGACCCCTAATCTAAAGACCTCTATCAAAAGAAGCTTTGTATCCCGCAAATAATTAATCCATAAAATAGAGTGTTAGGTCTAAACATATTTCGTGTTTACTACAGTCGAGAATTTGATAAAATAGAGAGCCAGGAGAACACACCATGAAATTCAAAGCTCTTCCTCTCTTCCTTTGGGCATTCGCCTGTGTTTCCCTTTTTTTATATCCAGAAGAACTCCCCATTCCTACCTATAACAATTCCCTCATTATCAGCATCGAACACAGTGTGTTGGATACTGCGGAGGTGGACTACATTCTCAACAACTTCAATTTTGGGCTCTACGCCTGGCCAGCATTCTCCCGCACAACGATCACTGTCGATCTCGGATGGCACCAAAATCTAAATAGAGCCTCTGAAGGCATACAGGAAACAAAAGCTGCGATAAACACCATGATTGAGGCGGCCAGAGCAAAGAAGGTCCGGCTGCATATCGTGCTCTCATCGGGTTTAGCCAGAGGGCTGTCTGTCTACCACGAAGCCAAGCAAGAGGATATCCGGAACTGCGAATGGTACAACGACAACAAAATTGCTGCCGACAACCAGATTGTTCAAGGCAATGCGATGAATTCCACTGTTTTTGGCACTTTTTCCAGGTACGCCAGAAAATTGAGAGCAAACCTGGAAGCAAAGGCTCAGGTGTTTTTGGCATTTCTCAAACAAAAAATTGACGAAAATCCGGATGTTTTCATCGCCATTAGCGGGTGGAGCGATGCAGAATTCAATCCCTTTAGGGCCGATCAAAGCAAAAGTCACCAGGATGTCTTCGCTGATTACTCTCCCTTTATCATCCTGGAATTTGTCGATTGGATCCGACACACCGGGCTCTACGACTCGACCAACGGCAAATACGCCGGAGAGGGATTCTCTCAAGGGGGAGACAAATATCAAGGCATTGCAGGACTCGCCACCTTCAACTTGGATTTTGGGACAAGTTTCAGAACATGGGATCTGAAATACTTTAACTGGAACCTGAACGACGACTACGATATAAATCCAGAAGACACGACAAACAACGATCCGCACCGTATTCCCTTCTCATCCTACTCTCACGGGAACATGCTGCCTACATCAGGTGCAAATTATATCGCCGATGGATTTGATCCCCCACGGACAATGAAGCCGGGCAACATATTTTGGGATCTCTGGAACCTTTTTAGGGAAACAGTGATTCACCACTTCGTCAAAGATATGGCCAAATGGGCTTCAGAGGCCGGAATCCCGGCAAACATGTGGTACTCTCATCAATCCAACAAAAACTCCAGCTATCCCTCATCCGCTTCACCTCTTTGGACAGCCAACGTGCTGCCCTATGGTTCTCCAGGGGCTAAGATCTGCGACATAAAACACCCCACCTGGTTTGATCATACAACTCTTTTTTCTCTGGAAGAAATGGCTGCGATGCATTCAAATTGGGCGATATTGGAATATGATCCGGAAACATATCCTGTCGGTCTCGATGTTCCTGAGAGCAGCGTGGAATTATTACATCAGGAATTAATGAAGATATACAGCCACAGCCCCCACGTCATCAATATCTATCGCTGGTGGGACGACAACAAGGAGCACCGTTTTAAAGGGATGAATAAGGAACGAGCTCTCGCCAAATTCATCAATCGTGTCCGGGATAAGGCCAGGAAGACAGATCTCAACTTTGTATTTGATCCTCCCCAAGTCTTTGGTTTTTCCGGAAGATATATAGGTACTGCAAAAAACTCGCTCCGGCGCTCCACTCAATCTAAAAACATGTTAATCACTATCGACCGAAATATTTGGAAAGGACAGCCCTGGGAATGGAAAGATTGGGGAGACTTCGCTTTTTTTGAAGTTTACAGAGGGAATACGCCTGATTTTCCCGGAGATCCCGCCCATCTTATAGGGACAACCAAAAATTACACTTTTGAGGATTGGACAACAACTCCGGGAAGGAATTACACCTATAAGATTAGAGCGGTCAACACTAAAGGAAAAGCTGGCCCCTTCTCAGACGAAAAAAGACTCCCTGCTTTCTGTTTAATCCTTACAGCCGGACCAGGAGGAACAACCGATCCCCCCCCCGGAATCTACAACTACAGCTCCGGGACTAAGGTTCTTCTCACGGCCCTTCCCGCACAGGGCTACATTTTCAGCAATTTGAGCGGCGACCAGATCAGCACAACCAATCCCGTGTCTTTAATCATGACCTCGGATAAGGAGATTAAGGCAAATTTTCTTGAATTCACCGTCCTTCCACCCTTAAATCTCACAGGTGACAAATACCAAAACCGCTCTCTTCTCCAAATCGAATATGTAATCGTTCTCAAATGGGAATCCAATCCTCTTAACCAAGACATCTTTCGATATAACGTCTACCAGCTCGACGGAGGCAAGTATGAACTGTTGGCCGAGTTGAATGCAAACACGTTCAGCTTCACTAGGCGGCGGGTCAATGATAATAAACAGTACACCTTCGCACTCACGGCCATCAACCGAGATTTAGAGGAAAGTGTCCCTGTTTTCATTGTTTTTGAACTGAAGGAGAAAAAACAATGAAAAAAACCGGGATTGCCCTCTTCTTGTCTCTCTTCCTTTGTGGATTGGCTTTGGGAGAAGGCTTTACAGTTAAATTGAGAAGCAGTATTTTCATTCCCCAGGATAACTTTTTTGAAGAGATCTATGGAGAGGGTTTTGCCTTTGGCCTCGAGATCGATATTTTTCTCTGGAAAAAGATCGATTTCTATGTTGCAGGGAATTTTTATTCAAAGCAGGGGAAACTCACATATACACAGGAACCCACCAAAGTCAGGATCCTCCCAATTGAATGGGGCCTCCGATACAGATTCCTATCCAGAAAAATAAACCTCTATACCGGCATCGGCCTGGGATACGTCAGTGCTAACGAATCTAATTTTATCGGCGACGTGAGCACAAAAAATATTGGTTATAATTTGGGCCTAGGCGGCTATTTGTCCCTATATCAAAACTTGATATTAGATGTTTTTGTGCGCTACTCCTGGTACAAAGTCCATCCCACTTCAATCGACGTCAACATTGGGGGATATGATATCGGTATTGGGCTCGGGTATTCCTTCGGGAAAAATAAGTAATATTGGGGGGGGGAAATGACACAAAAATTTGCCGACATCCATGTTCATACCACTCAAAAGCCTTTTAACAATCGCTATACAAATGGCGAATACCCGTCTTTATGGGAGGAGCTGCCACAGTATAAAAACAAAAAAAAAGAGGATCCCTTCGAACAGCTCAATTGTTTGATAAAATGTGCTATAAAAGAAATGGCCAGAAAGTCTCAAACCAATCTAGATAAATGTGTGAAGGCAGATCTTCGATGTGTCTTTTTGGGTTTGTATCCATCGGAGAGGAAATTTTTTGATGCGAAAAAAAATTTATTAGTTTCACCTCTTATAGAAATTGTTTTACCAAAAAGGAAACGTAAATACCTCGGAGCAGCGATCACAGGATTTCAGATTTGTAAAGTGAAAAGAATAATGGAAAGAATAAAATATGATTCTGGAATCGATTATTTCAATGAAGAGTTTTTGCCTCTCATCATGTATGTTGTCGATCAGCAGGACATGGAGTTTACAACACATCAATATCAATTCAAAATCGCCACAACTTACGAAGAATTCGAAAAATATACAGAGATAGAGAAAGAAACCATCGCCGGGATTTTGACAGTTGAAGGAGTCAGTTCCCTGGGCCGTTATAGGTACCACAAAATATTTGATAAGACCTATTATGATCTCAAACAGATAGAAAAAATGGAATTGGCTGGCGATTTTGAAGAAAACATCACAAAGACAAAGAACCTCAATAATTTTCTAAACACTAATAAGAACTACACCCCGTTTTTTATATCCTTCTCTCACCATTTTAATAATCTATTGGCCGGTCATGCCAGAAGTTTTTCCTTAATGTTCAGCCAAATGCTGAACCAGAAAGCTGGAATGAACGAACCGTTCAATCCGTTGGGACTCCGGGTTCTGCATCTGTTGTTGAGTAGAGACAACGGACGTCGAATCCTTATCGATACCAAACATATGAGCATTCAAACTCGTAGACAATATCATTGTATTGTGAAAAAAAGAAGGCTAAAGGGAGACAGGATTCCAATTATTTGCAGCCATACAGCTGTGAATGGATTGGAGTCTTTTGAAAAGGCCAGCGAAGAGGATCAAAGATTATTCATCGAAAAATATTTCCTCAATAAAAAATCATATTTTAAAGAGACGGCCGTGAATCTCAATGATGATGAAATTCTGGATATATTTGATTCGGATGGGCTCATCGGAATTGTTCTTCATGAAGACAGAATGCCGGGAGGAGTCGTAGAGAAACTGGCAAAAAAGTATAAAAAAGTCTTAAAAAAATATCGCAAGAATAACTCCAAAATTGGTTATAAGAAGGCCAAAGAGGCAGTGATAAAGCTGAAACGTCTTTATCTCGGGCTTATTTGGAGCAACATCTTTCATATCATCAGACTGATCTCAAAAAAAAGAATGGACACAGGAGGTTTTCCGGCCAATGGCTGGAAGATTATTTCGCTAGGTTCCGATTTTGATGGGACAATGAATCCTTTCGACACTTATAAAACGGTTGAAGATTTTCCTGATTTGGCTAACGATATGATTAGCTACTTGGAAAAAGAGAATAATCCAGTCTATTATACTGATAAAGGTAAAAGAAAAGAATTTGACAGATTAAAATTAGAGGAACTGTTTTTTAAAAAAGAGATAAAAGACCTAGTGGATGATATTTTTTGGAACAACACAAGCCACTTTCTAGAAAAGTACTTCCATGACGAATATTTAAAAGGAAAAACCTCTACTTTCCTTAAAGATTGACACCCCCCCCTTTTGTCGCTATTTTATAGGTGCCTAGCAGAGAGGGATAAATTGAGCCAAAACTGCCCCAAGTGTTTCTATTCTAATCCTCCTGATACAAACTACTGCGGGAAATGTGGGACTCCTCTTGTGCTTCCCGAAGACTTCACTCATACGAAAACCCAAAATACACCCTACGAAGAACAGCAAAGGGGGACTATCTTTGCCGAGAGATACGAAATTATCGAAGAACTGGGTAGAGGGGGTATGGGCAAAGTTCTTAGGGTGGAAGACATTAAACTCAGAGAGGAACTAGCGTTAAAACTCCTTAAATCCGAAGTCGCTGCCAACATTAGGTCTATTGAAAGATTTCGCAACGAATTGAAAACCGCAAGGAGTATCCGCCACAAAAATATCTGTGGCATGTACGATCTTGGCGAAGATAACGGCACATATTTCATCACAATGGAGTACGTTCGCGGCCAAGATCTAAAAAAATTAATCATGCAGTCGGGTCAATTATCTATAAGAACCACCCTGTCTATAGGCAGACAGATTTGTGAGGGGATGGCTGAAGCCCATCGATTGGAAGTTGTCCATAGGGACTTGAAACCCTCGAACATCATGATTGATAGAATCGGAAATGCTATGATTATGGACTTTGGGATAGCCCGCTCGATTAAAGCCAATGCCATCACGGCTGAGGGAGTCATGATCGGCACACCGGATTATATGTCTCCAGAGCAGGCCGAAGGAAAAGAAATCGATCACCGGTCGGATATCTATTCCTTAGGAGTGATACTCTATGAAATGGTGACAGGGAAGGTGCCATTTGAGGGAGAAACAAATATAAGTGTTGCCATGAAACATAAAACTGAACTCCCTAAAGATCCCAGGCAGCATAGGGCACAAATACCCGAGAATCTCAGCCAAATGATCCTGAAGTGTTTAAAAAAAGACAAACAAAAAAGATACCAGAGCTTTAAGGACATTGTGCCGGAAATGGTAAAAATTGAATCTGTTCTCACTTCGACAGGAATCTCTGCTTTGAAAAGCTCTCGAACAGAACCAAACCAAGCCAATGGGCATAAAAAATCAATCGCTGTTCTTCCCTTTGCAAATCTCAGTTTCGAAAAAGAACAGGAGTACTTCTGCGACGGCCTTACCGAGGAGATCATCAATGCCCTAAGTCATGCAAAAGATCTGAGGGTTGTCGCCAGGACATCCGCCTTTGTTTTCAAAGGCAAAGACATCGACATTCGGGAGATCGGCGAAAAATTGAACGTGGACACGGTTCTTGAAGGCAGCGTACGTAAGGCAGGAGACAGGTTGCGGATTACGGCCCAGCTCATCACGGTGGAAGACGGCTATCACCTCTGGTCTGAACGTTTTGATCGAGAAATGAAAGATATATTCGACATCCAGGATGAGATCACTCTGGAGATTGTGGATAAGTTAAGAATCAAGATTTTTGGATCGGAAAAAGAGATGGTCGCTAAGCGCTATACCGATATTCCAGAAGCGTATAACCTGTTGTTGAAAGCCCGCTATTTTTGGGGCAAGAGGACACGGGCGGGATTTGAAAAAGGAATCAGATTTGTCCACAAAGCCATTGAGATTGATCCAACATACGCGCTGGCATACACACATCTTGCGGGTCACCTCATCAGCCTGGGTTGGTTTGGTTTTATTCCCTCAAAGAAAGCTTTTCCCATGGCCAAAGATGCGATAAAGAAAGCCCTTAAGATAGACAACTCACTCCCACAAGCCTATTCGGCTTTGGCGTGGATTGCCATGCTTTATGACTGGGACTGGGAGGTTGTTAACAGCAGCCTCAGACAAGCGTTTTCTCTAAATCCCGGTTTGTATAATGCCCACTGGGGTCAAGCGGTCTTCTTTACCATTCAGGTCCGATTGGATGAAGCCATATCAGAATACAAAAAGGCGCTGGAGGTGGATCCACTGTCACTGCCCCTCAATGTGGAGTATGGATCATCGCTTTGGGAGGCCGGGAAAAATGTTGAAGCCCTCGATCAGCTCAAAAAAACTCTAGAAATGGATCCGAACTTCGGACTGGCGCATTTTTATATGGGACTTGTGTACAACAAAATGGGAAAACATAAAATTGCCCTCAAGGAATTAAAGAAAGCGATCCGACTCACCGGTGGACTCTCATGGGCGTACGGAGCTTTAGGGTATACCAATGCAATTTTAGGACGCACGGATGAAGCCGAAGAAATACTCAAAAAACTGGAAGAAGACTCCAAGGACAGATACATTCGCCCCACAGCCATCGTTCAGGTTTACATGGGACTGGAAAACAGAGACAAAGTCTTCGAATGGCTTGATAGAGCTTTGGATGAGCGCGATCCTGTCATGCCCCTCATCAAGGCCGTTCCTGAATATAAGCCCCTCCAATCCGATCCAAGGTTCAAGATGGTTCTGAAGAAAATGAACATGAGATAGAACCAGAAGTTGTGGCGAAAGATATCACGCAAGACAAAGATGCTGATCCGACTCTAGAATTAAGATATGAAGGAGGCGACTTTATTTAGTGCGCTCATAAACAGCACCAAATGTTATGAAATCATAGGAACATGATATGGAGATGTGCTATGTCGAAGAAGGGGCATGCCTAGGGAAACATTGCTCTCGTTTGAATGTGTTTTTCAATGGCATATACATCTTCAAGTGTATTGAATGCCATGACTGCGCCTTCGTATCCAATACAGGGACTTACAACCTCATGGCCTTCTCTATAAATCTCCGGGATAATGTCAAGAAAACTTAACTCCGAATTGAAGGAATGATACCCCTCTTTTTCCCTTCGTAGTTTTTTCACCAGTATACGTAAAAAGTGACTAATATCTTCACAATAACCAAAGAACATACTCAAATCGTGCTCTTTGTTATGTTCGAATTGGCCTCGCCGGCGATACTTGACATCGCAAACCCGGCCCTCTTTGTCGCGAATGATGGCAACGTAGGGTTCTCTTTCGAATGTCGTCGGGACAACAAGTTTGCATACATCCCGCAATGTCGACAGAATTCGCAGACATATAGGAACTATATTTTTGTCCAAAATCACTGTGTCTCCCCATATTACCAGCAGCTGGCCAGTGAAGTCCTCGGGTAAGGCATTGATAGCATGGAAAACAGCATCGCCGTCACCAAAACCTGGAATCGTAGGCACAAAAGTTGTAAGCTTCATTAATTCATCCCCAATTCCATTGGTAAAGGACTGAAGATCGGTCTCTTTATTGCTAATAGGTACGAAAAAACGGCTGAAGTATAGTCGAAGTTCAGACATCAGTCTTACAACCGCAGGTAAACCGGCAACTGGATACAGTGGCTTAGGAATATCCAAATCACCCATTCGCTTTCCTTTGCCTGCACAGGGGATGATTGCAATTCTTTCCTCAGATTGCAGGTTCCCGATACTCGAAATGATTTCATGTTTCACTTTAGAAAAACTTAGGGGAGTGCGCAGCATATTGAGAATCGTGGATTCGTCGATTTTGTTCATTAACTCAGTGTTTTTCGTATAACTTGCTGATAGCATGAGTTAAATAGATGTTTTTTGCACGAATATTGTTAGAAATTCTGATTAATTCAGATTCTAATTTTTCTTCCAACAATTTGTTGATATACAGGCTTGTGGCAGGAACGGATGCCTCTAATTTGCCGGTCCGTATTCTACTGAGTTCCTTTTCGTAGGTTTCAAGCAGGTGTTCAAGATGGAAACTGGTGGATGCCGTTCCGCGGTGTCCACCATAAATGATATTAGGCAGTTTGGGTAGTGTAGCTTCGTCCTGTGAGACAGCTATTACATATATACCTTTCTTTGCAATTGGAAAGTCGTTTCCCTGGATGGGGTCAAGTTCATTGCCAAAATACAGGATTTCAACTGGATCGATATCGTTGGATTCTATATAGTC
Organism: uncultured Eubacteriales bacterium; assembly: GCA_964560275.1. Taxonomy (GTDB): domain Bacteria; phylum Acidobacteriota; class Aminicenantia; order Aminicenantales; family Aminicenantaceae; genus JAUWVG01. The sequence goes on from CAZLLG010000022.1 coordinate 12,757, forward strand.
CTTTATTGCTGTATATTTATCGGAGTGTTTGTCTTGGACCTCAATTGTTCCCCAGCCACGCATTAAGACTTCGTATTGGTCAGACAAACCATGAGCATTAAATTCCTTTCTGATCCAATGCCAAAGGTTTCTGCGATCATTTCGGGCCTCTTTATTTGGGTAACAATGTCTGTCTGAAGGAATCGGCTTTATGATTATTTGGCTATAATCTCCACGAATCCTAAATTTCTTAGGCAAACTTTTGTAAGAGAACAAACGGGGGTCGTAATATTCATGCACATCTTTGAGGCTGGGATATTTTTTGTTCAGTTTCTCCATTGCTTCATTTAAGATTTTACCGATCAGGGTTCGATGTTCCTTCTTAATGCAATATGCGTCCGAGTATTCACGCTCAATTTCGAAGGTCTTTCTCTGTTGGTCAAAAGAATGCTTCGTTGTGGAACCGTCAGCATAAATAGTTAGATTTAATAAAAGATCCGGATTTTCTGTGGTCGCATTTATTAATTCTTTCACAAAGTTACTGTGGATAACCTCAAAGTCGTTGCCGGATAGTACGACAATCTTGAAACCCTTCTCCAGAAGCTCACTAATCAGATTCAGATTTGAGAGGTCGACATTCAAGGCACTTCCTGATAATCCTTTTACCAAGAGCTTTCGTCGATCGACAAACAACGTGTCATCAAGGTCAAATGCAAGAGCACCTTTCGTGAGAATCTTCACCGAACCGACAATTCTCGATGCTCCCTCGTTAAATTCGCGGTCTATTATCCGAGCTAGTGCATGAGGATTATGTCGGCCGGTAGGGCCAACATCAGATTTTATCTCCAGGTTTTGTTCACAAATAACCCTATTTATCCCGATACGTTCCAATTCCGTCCGGTTGGGTTTGATGTATAATTTTTCACTACTTGCAGGATCATTAACCACGACCACATCGACCAGATTGGTTATGTCGATTGTCTGACGGCCCTTCTGGTTTAAGTAAAAAGCAGCCTGGCGAATAATGTCAACAGCTCGAAAATCCGGGATCTCGTTGTCATGTGTGATGTTGGTAACCATGATCTTCACCGCTTTGGCCCGGCATAGAGCTTCTGCTAATCCTTGAGTAAGGTAGGTTGGATATAGACTCGAATACTGAGTTCCTGGGGAATAAACAATAACATCAGCCTTTGCTATAGAGTGAGCCGCCATAATCGAAAGCTGCGGTTTTCCTGTGCAGGTTACCTGCATAAATTTTTTCTTCTTCTCGAACGTCTTCAAACTTTCAAATTTTAGAATAAAATCTTTAGATAGCGGAAATTTGCTTAAAAATACTTCGTAGATTGGAGAATTGCCTTTGTAGTTGACGACATGGGCCTCGTCATAGAGCAAAAGACCATCTTCCGTTAGACCAGACAACCAGAAGTTTTCTGTAGAATTCAATATGACTGCGTCAGGAAGATGCAGAACAGATCTAATAGCTGCTTCCGCAGCCTGTAAATCATTGCCATTAATTCCAGCTAGCCCTGCATATAAAAGATTGGCGAGAGAAAAATTGTCAAAACAAACCGTTTTGAAGTTTTCCAGATTGATCAAGTATTCTAAGGAGCGACTGACAAGGTCCTTGAGATCCGGAGGCAGAGACTTGAAGGTTTCTCCGATCTTACCAGCTGGCGATTTTCCAGCGGCCAATTGTCTCAACAATTCAAAAATGTTATCGTCATGGGTTTTGAACCTGAGGTTAAAAAACTTTTGGATATTTTTGTCGCCACCAATCAGTGAATATTGAGTAAACTGCACTTTTCTGACATCTGAGGGGCCAAGGATCCCGCCGGGGACAAGCTTTCTAACTATACCGGTGGACAGACCATCATCGTAAGCATTTACAATATTGATGAATGAGGGTTCTATGTTTTTTTTGGAATAGAATTTGCGGATTCCCTCTTGCAAGCTAATAGATCCACGGCCGCCAGATATTACTACGATATTCAAAGCTGTCATACATCCACCTTTACAAAGCCACTTCGTCTGCGCAATAGTCCGTCAAAATATGAACGCCAAAGCGCACGCAGGTTTTTTTTGCGATCAGAAAAACGCCGGTTCATCAAAAGAATGAAAAAAAATGCACGGATATATAAGACATGTATGCCAAGGATATATAATAGCCCCTGAAAAGAGGCAAAGTTGTAGTTTTTATAAAACAGCATCCAGGCGCCGCGAGAAGAATAATAGATCCACCGCGTGTTGGAAAATTTCTGTGGGCCAGATGTTTTAGTGTCGTGATATCCAACCGCATCAGGAGTGTAATAATGTCGAAAACCACTTCGAAGACTTCTAATCATCAAGTCATGATCATCATAGTATAGGAAATAGTCTTTGTCGAACCACCCCACTTTATCCTTAAGTTTCCTGGAAATAAGGATCATGCAACCATTGAGTCCTTCAAGAGACCTTTCAACATTATACTGTCCGTTGTCCGTTTTATTAACGCCGATGCCCTTGGCGATCGCAAAATATGGTCTCAGATAGCTTCCTATCCCATGAAATGTATCTCTGTATTTATATAAAAGAACTTTGCCTCCAACCATCCCCGTGTCGCTATGAGCGACAGCACAATTGACCATTGCGAGGAGACAGCTTCTTTGCAGAATCAGGTCTTCGTCCATTTTCAGAAAATAGTCCCAATTCGGGTTTGATGCCTCAAGTCCGTGAATATAGGAACCAGAAGATCCTGTATTCATTTCAAGGGCTTTGATCTTGACAAATTTAGCATCGATTTCAGACTTAAAGCGCTCAATAAGTAATTCCACTGTTCCATCGCTAGAGTTATTATCAACCACCACGACTTCGTAGCGGTCCTTGGGATAAGACTGAAGCAGTAGGGCTTCGATGCATTCCTCGATAATGTAGACTCGATTATAACTGGCGACACATACTGTCACAAAAGGCTTCTGGACTGTCATATCGTTAAACCTTTAAGGGTGAAAATTTCCTTAATTTTTGCTCACAATTTATGCCTAGTTTTATCAAATTTTTCCCTTTGACAGCAGCAACCACAATAATACATAGCACAAAACATCCAGTCAATAAGAAATCCGTAGGGAGATAAGGGTCGTTATGCTTGATTACTCGGCCTAACCTTTTCCTTTTTATCTGACACTCCTTCTGCAATAAAATAATGGTTGTTGACAGCTTTTCCCCAAATAAGTAAAGTAAGGGGGGAAACCAGAATAAAATTACATTTTTAAAGAAAGGCGTACCCGTATAGGCCTAAATACTGGCGGTAGCTTCTCTAGGGGAAATGAAAAAAAACATTGCTGTTGTAGGCTGCGGCGACTGGGGAAAAAACCTTGTCCGCAATTTCTATGAATTAAAGGCACTCCATACAATCTGTGATATAGATGAGTCCTGGCTTAAATCTTTTCAAGAAAAGTATCCAGATTTAGCTATTTCAAATGATTTTAGGTTGCTATTAAACGACTCCGATATCGAAGCTGTAGTTTTATCCACTCCAGCAATCACACATTACAAATTTGCCAAACAAGCTCTTCTCGCCAATAAAGACGTCTTTGTTGAAAAGCCTATTGCCCTTCGATACAAAGAAGGGAAAGAGCTGGTCTCCTTGGCAAAGAAAAAGAAAAAAATCCTAATGGTCGGACACATCCTTGAATACCATCCCGCAATTATCAAACTTAAAGAGATGATTAGTTCCGGTGAAATCGGAAAGATAAATTATATCTACTCTAACCGTCTGAACCTCGGTAAATTCCGTACCGAGGAAAGTATTCTCTGGAGTTTTGCTCCTCATGATATTTCTGTAATTCTATCTCTTACGGGTGAAATGCCTTTTGAAGTATCAGCTCATGGGGGAGATTATCTAAACCAGGATATTACAGATGTCACAGTCACAAACATGACCTTCCCCTCAGGCACTAAGGCACATATCTTTGTCTCATGGCTACATCCCTATAAGGAACAGAAACTCATCGTCATTGGTGAAAAAAAAATGGTGGTGTTTAATGATGTAGATCCAATTAACAAGCTTTTCTCCTATAACCATAAAATCAATTGGAGCGAACGTATTCCACTGCCGCACCCTGATGCAGCCGAACCTATCCCAATCGAAATGTCGGAACCTCTTAAATCCGAATGCCATCATTTTCTTGAATGTATTAAATCCCGCAGAGTCCCACGAACCGATGGCCAGAGCGGCCTTCGGGTACTAAAAGTTCTGGAATTGTGCCAAGAATCACTCAAGAAAAAAAACAATCTTCCGCTCTTGCTAAATCTAGAAAAAAAGAACTATTTTGTTCAAAGAAGCTCATTTGTGGATGAAAATGTGGAAATTGGAGATGGAACTAAAATATGGCACTTTTCTCATGTTCAATCTGGTGCTCGTATTGGAAAGAAGTGTGTGTTGGGTCAAAATGTGTATATTGGAAACAATGTGACAATTGGTAACTTTGTAAAAATTCAAAATAACGTATCGATCTATGAAGGGGTAACCTTAGAAGATTATGTTTTTTGCGGTCCATCAATGGTCTTTACTAATGTTTTAAATCCTCGGAGTAAATTTCCACGGTACAGTTCAAAATCTTACATAAAAACTTTAGTAAAAGAAGGAGCAACATTGGGGGCAAACTGCACTATTATTTGCGGCAATACAATAGGCCGGTTTGCATTTGTAGGTGCTGGATCAGTTGTTACTAAGGATATTAATGACTTTGCACTTGTTGTTGGAAACCCAGCTCGTATTGTGGGTTGGGTGAGTGAAGCAGGCATAAAATTGAGTTTCGATAGCAAAGGATATGCAAATTGTGAAAAATCAAGAAAACGCTATAAATTTAAAAAAGGCTTGGTCCGTGAGGTCAATTCCGGTTAACCAACATTCTATGACCCCAATTCCTATGTTGACTTTGCTTTAATTAATTTTATATACTCGTTCAGAGCCTGAACGCACTGCTGCTGACATGCGGAATATTCAAAAAGAGGTGGATCTATATCCCAACGGCGGTAGCTTGCCTTTAACCCGTTTCCTCAACTGCTAGAAAGATGGACGAATTAATAATCCTGAAAGAACTGTCAAAGGATAAAACCCTCTCCCAACGTGACCTTTCTAAAAGAGTTGGTTTCAGCCTTGGTAAGGTGAACTATATCATGAGCGCAGTTATTGATGCAGGTTTAGTGAAAGTGGAGAAGTTTAAAAACTCAAAGAAAAAGATGGCCTACATGTATATTCTCACACCTGAAGGTACTGCGAAGAAGATAAATCTGACTTATCATTTTCTAAAGAAGAAGATAATCGAATACAATGCCTTAAAGAAAGAGATTGAAGAACTAAAGAAAGAATTATAATATGGGAGGATCAATTGAAGATGGATAAACCAGAACACAAAGACAATTATTACGAGGACAGGATCAATCTGTATGACTATATTCAGGTTATCTGGAGATGGAAATACATTGTTGTTGGGATTGTTATCTTTTCGGTTATTGTTGCTCTATTTTTGAGTTTTAAAATAACGCCTGTATACAGGGTGTCAGCGTCTTTAAGCCCTGGGGAAATCGAGGAGATAGATAAGGAAACCCTGAGAGTTGAAGTCGTGCCTGTGGATACTATCGAAAATATAGTTGGTTTTATTAATGGTGGAAACTATAATCCTAAGATTTTTAGCACTTTAAAACTCAACCCTTTTGACATGCAATTTCAAGCTGAGCAACCAGGAACAGCATACATTATTGATGTGATTTACGATACAATAGATCCCGCACAGGGTAAGGTCATTGTTGAAGAACTGCTCAATCAGATAGAAAAGTCTTATTCGTGGAAGATCACAACAAAGATAGACAAGTTTAAAGAGACTTTAAATGCAGCCGTATTTTACATAAACAAGATAAAACTGCTAAAAGACGCCGAAAAGAAGATGACTAGTCAGGTTAAAATGATTGATGCAAATACACAGGCTATCATGAAGCAAAGAGACCTTTTGTTGAATGAGGGAAGTGAAGGAGATCCAGTGGCTTTGTTGCTGTATTTAAACACGATTCAACAGAATATAGAATATATAGCAAACTTAAACATCGCACTCCAAACAAACAAGGACAACCAAGGGATTCAGCAGAGGTTACTTGAAACTTCTGAGAGAGAACTCAGCAATCAGCTCTTAGTGATGGAAAAAAAAATAAATAAAAGCGATATCGAACAATTTTTTTCAGAGCTGATCTCAAACTATAATCCCTTATTGGAGGAAGACCAAAGTATTATTAAGCTCTTAGAAAAACTTCAAAACGCGGAGATTGAAGAACAAGCATCGGACATTAAAATGATTCGTGTGGTGCAAGAGCCTTTTATATTTTCTAAACCCGTTGAACCCAAAAGGACAAGAATGATTTTGGTCAGCATACTTTTATCTCTTTTCGTAGGCTTTTTTCTGGCTTTTATTATGGATTTCATAAAAAAGAACAAGGCCTCCTCCAATCAAGGTTAATACTCACACAATAGAGATTATCCAGTCTTTCTATATCCTCTGAAGAGACTTAGCCGTGTTGTTTGAAGATCTAAATATTCTTGTTGTAGGAACCGGTTCAATCGGGACACGACATATTGAGAACTTGCTCTCTATGGATACATCTGTGTCTGCTTATAGTTACAGAGCAGAAAGGGGTGGCCCATTATTTAAGCAATATGGGATTAGAGTCTTCCAGTCAATAGAGAATGCCTTTGATTCTGAACCGGATGCAGCAATAATTTGTAATCGCACAGATTTGCATATGAAGACAGCCATCGCTGCTGCAGCAAGAGGCATCCATGTATACATTGAAAAACCATTGTCACACAGCAAGAAAGGGATAAATGAATTGAGGAAGCTCACGGAGTCCGAATCACTCATTGTCGAAATTGGATGTATGATGAGGTTTCATCCTGGCCTGAGAACTATTCAGGACCTTTTGAAAAGGGACGAGATTGGAAAGCCCTATTTCGCAAGGGTTTGTGTTGGACAGTATCTGCCTGATTGGAGGCCGAATCAAGATTATGTTCAGTCCTACAGTGCAAAGTCAGATTATGGTGGGGGTGTCTTATTTGATCTGATTCATGAATTGGATTATCTGTATTGGTGGTTTGGTCCTGTTTCTGATGTGTCCGCATTTCTTGATCGTGTATCAAATCTAGAGATTGAAACAGAAGATGTTTCACAGCTTCTCTTGAGATTTAGCAGTGGTTTGGTTGCTCAAGTTGAAATGGATTATCTCAGCCCTTTCTTCAGACGAAATTGTGAAATTGTGGGGAGCAAAGGGATTATCTTTTGGGACTACCAATCTGGGAAAGTCACACTCAAGATCAAAGGGACGTCAGAAGCACGTGTTTTCGATCAACCGGTCTCATTTGAAAGAAACACTATGTTTGTCGATCATATGCAGTACTTCTTGAATAGGATAAAAACAGGTGGTGATCCAGCGGTAGGACTTGAAGACGGAATTGATGTTCTTAAAGTGGCATTAGCTGCGCACAGATCTTCAGAAACTAGAAGGGCTGTTTGGCCATCTGAAGTCTAGAGAAAACAAATGAAAGAAGGTATGAAACTCGGACTTATCCCAGCAAGGGGTGGGTCAAAGGGAATAAACAAGAAAAACATAAAAAATCTTTTGGGAAGACCCTTAATCTCTTATACAATCGAGTGCGCACGTGCCTGTTCTTTTTTAGATAAAGTCATCGTTTCTACAGACGATCCAGAGATTGCAGAAATTTCAAAAGAATGGGGTGCGGAAGTTCCTTTTGAAAGACCTCCAGAGTTAGCTCAGGACAACACACCGATGCTGCCAGTTATGCAGCATTCTATAGAAACGGCAGAGGCTGTGTATAAAAAAAAAGTGAATATTTTGATATTGCTAGATCCAACCAGTCCGCTTCGCAAAGTTGAGGATATTGAACAGGCCTTGTCAATATTTAATAAAGATAAAACTTGTCAGGCTGTAGTCTCAGGAAAAGAAGCCCACCACAGTCCGTATTTTAATATGGTCAGTTTGGAAGAAAATTTTGTTAAAATACTGATAGGTTCAGATCAAGATATAGGCTGCCGTCAGGACTGTCCTCCTGTGTTTGATCTGGATACCACAGTATGGATCTATTCAAGAGAAGCCATCATGGATTTAGGCCAAAGAATCCCTCCTCGGACTCGTCTCCTTGTCGTTCCCGAAGAACGTTCTATTCATATCGATACCGAATTAGATTTCAAATTTGTTGAATTCTTATTGAAAGATTCAAGCGAGGATGCAAATGCCAAATTATTCTGAAATTCCTGAACTCCATAAAGTTAATTCTATTTTTAGTCTGACAGGGAAAGTAGCCGTTATTATTGGAGGGGCAGGAAAGATGGGACAACAGTTTGCCATTGCATTGGGATATGCGGGAGCCGAGATTGTACTCTCTGATGTCGATGCCAAAAAATGTATAGCTGCGGCCAAGGAGGCTGCGGCTCTCACAAACACTCCAATAATTGGACTAAAATGTGATGCAAGCAAAGAAGGCCAGGTTCAAGAATTATTTGAAAAAGTTCAAAACACATACGGAAAAATCGACATTCTTATTTATAACGTCATGGCAAAGCCGGATGGATATTACAACCCCTTAACTCATTATCCTGTCAGCACTTGGGAAGGTGTTTTAAGCGGAAATTTGACAGGAGCCTTCTTATGCTGCCGGGAAGCTGCAAAAAAAATGAAAAAATCCCAAGGAGGAGGCTCTATTGTTTTAACATCTTCAGTGTACGGCATTGTAGGGCCAGACCAGAGGATTTATAAAAACTGTTCACCAAAGAAAAATATTTATGGAGGCACAAATCCGTTGAACTGCCCTGCCTCTTATTCCGCTTCCAAGGCGGGACTAATAGGGTTGGCCAGGCACTTTGCCTCACTGTGGGGAGAATTCAACATAAGGGTTAATGTTCTTGTCCCGGGCGGTGTTTATGATAACCAAGAAGATTCATTTCATAATGAATATGTCACTCGCACTCCCTTGGGGAGAATGGCAGTTTGGTCTGATTATAACGGTGCGGTTCTGTTCCTAACAAGCGACGCATCCCGGTATATGACAGGCACGACTTTAATTGTCGATGGAGGATGGACAGCATGGTGATAAAATGGAATTTCAGATAGGTCATCGTAAAATTAGTCAACAGCATCCACCTTTCATTATTGCTGAGGTGGGTATTAATCATGAGGGGAGTTTTGACAAGGCGATTTTGTGTGTGGATGCAGCGGTCAAGGCTGGTGCTGACTGTGTAAAATTTCAAAGCCATATCACAGAAGCTGAAATGATCCCGACGGATATGAAACCAGGGGAGATATCTGAGGAGCGCCTATGGGACATAATAAAAAGATGCGAACTGACAGAGGATGAAGAAAGACAGGTAAAAAAATATTGTGAAGATAAGGGGATTATTTATCTCTGTACTCCATTTTCTAGAGAGGCGGCAGACCGTCTACAGTCCATGGGTGTATTGGCTTTTAAGGTTGGGTCTGGTGAATGCAATAATATCCCCCTATTGGAACATATCGCCCGGTTTGGAAAACCCATAATATTATCAACTGGCATGAATGATACAGAATCCATTAAAAAATCAGTCGCGGCCATCCTAAAATATAATGTTCCTCTTATGTTGATGCACTGCACGTCTATGTATCCAACCCCTTATGAAAAAGTTCGACTTGGCGCAATAAAAGAACTGCAGAATACTTTTGATTTACCGATTGGGTTGAGTGACCATTCTATCGGAATATACACTTGTCTTGGTGCTGTAACTTTGGGGGCATCTGCTCTTGAGAAACACTTCACAGTAACCCGAGAATGGCCCGGCCCTGACGTGCCAATATCTATTGAACCAAGTGAACTGGCAGAGCTCGTGAAGGGCTCAAGGGCTATCTTTAGTGCCCTTGGCGGACATAAGACCATCCTGCCAGAGGAAAAACCGGTCATTGATTTTGCCTATGCTTCTGTGGTCTCCATAGATTCCGTAAAGGCCGGCGAATTGTTTTCCCTGAAAAATACATGGGTCAAAAGACCCGGTACCGGAGCCATTTTAGCATCTGATTTTAACAGAGTACTGGGTAAAAAGGCTGCTAGAGATGTACCAAAGGATTCTTTAATTAGCCCACATGATATTGAAAACTGGTAGTTTGTCCGAAAACGGTATTTTAGTCACAGGAGCCTGTGGATTCCTAGGAAGCCGGTTAATACAGGCACTGCTGAAGAAGAGAGCCTTTATAGTGGGTGTAGATTCCAGTAAAAAAATCCCAGCATGTCTCCGTGAGTTTACGAAAAACAACTCATTTCAGCTAATCCATGGAAATTTCGAAACAAAATCAACAGAGGTTTCAGAGATACTTAATGCAGAAAATAAAGCGAAAACGGCTGTATTTCATATG